>JBGSUF010000309.1:0-7225 GCA_041736285.1 Hyphomonadaceae bacterium
GGCGGCCAGTTGCGGCGCATCGGCATTGCCCGCGCGCTGCTGGGCTCGCCATCCCTCCTGATCCTCGATGAACCGTTTGCCGGGCTGGAGCCGGCCCTCGCCGCCCGCCTTGCCGAACATCTGGCGGACTGGGCAAGGCAGGGCGAGCGCAGCCTTCTCGTCCTGACCCACGCGCCCGGCCCGCACGCGTTCAAGGGGCTGGAGCCGGTTCAGATCGAGCTGTCACCGCAAGGCTGAAACCGCCCTCAGTCGGCCGCGTCCAGTCCGGCCAGCTGGCGCGATGGGCAGGGTGTGCTGCCCGGCGTCGTCGTGACGCCCCGGTTCTCGAAGGCCGCATGGGCGCAGTCGGCATCGAGGTCCAGCATCGCCTCATACTGATGCATGTAGACCTTGCCGGTCAACTCCTTCAGGAGATCGGTCCCCGTCAGCCTGTCCATCACCGGCCCCTTCACCTCCGACAGGTGGAGCATGACGCCCGCATCCTTCAGCCGGTGGTTGATCGCCTCCAGGCTTTCAAGGCCGCTGGCGTCGATCCGGTTCACCGCCGGGCACATCAACACGAGGTGTTTCATGTCCGGCCGGTTGCCGAGAACGCAGTAAACCGTGTCCTCAAGAAAACGCGCATTTGCGAAGTACAGGCTCTCATCGATGCGAATCGTCAGCACGCGCTCCGACGTCACCACCTCATGCCGGTTCACATTGCGAAAATGATGGGTGCTCGGCACCTGCCCGACGAGCGCGAAATGCGGGCGGCTCGTGTTGTAGAGATGCAGGAAGAGCGACAGCCCCACCCCAGTCACAACGCCGAGTTCCACGCCGAGCAGAAGCGTCACCACGATGGTGGCGGCCATCGCGGCAAAGTCGGATCGCGAATAGCGCCAAACCTTGACCACTTCCGGCAGGTCGACCAGCGACAACACAGCCACGATAATCGTCGCCGCCAGCACCGCCTGCGGCAGGTAGAACAGGAATGGCGTCAGGAACATGGTCGCCAGCAGGATGCCGATGGCGGTAAACGCACCCGCGGCCGGCGTCTCCGCCCCAGCGTCGAAATTCACCGCCGAGCGCGCCAGCCCGCCAGTCACCGGATAGCCAGAGGAGAGACCGGCCGACAGGCTCGCCGCGCCGAGACCGATCAGTTCCTGGTTGGGATCAACGCGCTGGCGCCGCTTGGCCGCCAGCGTTTGCGCCACCGACACCGATTCGACGAATCCGATCAGGCTGATCAGCGCGGCCGATCCCAGAAGCTGCATCCAGACCTCGCGGTCGAACGTCGGCAGCCCGAGATGCGGCAGGTCGCGCGGCACTTCGCGCAGGATCTTCACCCCCTGCTCGTGCAGGCCGAACGTTGCGACAACGGCGATGCTCGCCGCGACGGCAAACACCGGCCCGGCGCGCGCAATGATGGTCGCAGCCTTCTCGCCCAGCCCCATGGAGCGGAGAACCGGCTTCAGCGCCTTTCGCACCCAGAACAGAAAGGCGAGCGAAATGCCGCCGATCAGCATGGTCGGCAAATTCACCTGCCCGATCGAATCGGCCAGCGACATGATGATTTCCGGCAGGTTGTGACCATGGCTGCTGATGCCCAGAAGGTGCTTGATCTGCGACGCCGCGATCAGGATGCCCGACGCCGTGATGAAGCCGGAAATCACCGGATGGCTCAGGAAGTTGGCGAGGAAGCCCATCCGGAACACGCCCAGCAAGAGCAGGATCAGGCCCGACAAGACAGCCAGGATCAGCGCGGCCTCGATATAGGCGGGTGAACCCGCCGCCGCGATCTTGCCCGCCGCCGCCGCCGTCATCAGCGAAAGAATGGCGACCGGCCCGACCGCCAACGTGCGGCTCGAACCGAAAATGGCATACGCAAACAGCGGCAGGATGGAGGCATAAAGGCCAACCTGCGGCGGAAGTCCCGCCAGCAAGGCATAAGCCAGCGACTGCGGGATCAGCATGATGGTGACGATCACCGCCGCCACAAGGTCGCTGGTCAGCGTGTCGCCACGATAGCGGCGACCCCAGTCAAGAATGGGCAGATACTTGGACAGCTTCATGACAGGGGTCGCACGCGGTGTTGTCGAAGGAACGCCTACAGCGCATCGATCGGGATCTTGATGTAGCGAAGGCCGTTATCCTCGGCGGGCGGCATCTGGCCCGCGCGCATGTTGATCTGTACCGACGGCAGTATCAGGCGCGGCATGTCGAGCGTCGCATCTCGCGCCTCGCGCATCGCCACGAACTCATCCTCGGAAACGCCGTCGCGGGCGTGGATATTGTTCGCCCGCTCTTCAGCGACGGTGGTTTCCCAGCGAAATTCCTCGCGTCCCGGCGCTTTGTAGTCGTGACAAAGAAACAGGCGCATTTCCGGCGGAAGGCTCAACACCTTCCGGATCGAGCGATACAGCGTGCGCGCGTCGCCGCCCGGAAAGTCGGTCCTCGCCGTGCCGAAGTCCGGCATGAACAGGGTATCGCCAACAAAGGCGGCGTCGCCGACCAGATATGTCATGCAGGCCGGTGTGTGCCCTGGCGTGTGCATGGCGCTGCAGGCGATCTTACCGATATGGAAGGTGTCACCATCGCTCAACAGCCGGTCGAACTGGCTGCCATCGCGCTGGAATTCGGTGCCTTCGTTGAAGATCTTGCCGAACACGTCCTGCACGACGGTGATGTTTGAGCCGATCGCGATCCGACCACCCAGTTCCTGCTGGATGTAGGGCGCCGCCGACAGGTGATCGGCATGGACATGGGTTTCGAGGATCCAGTCGAGCTTCAGCCCCTCCTGACGGATGAAGGCGATGATCTCGTCCGCCGACCGGCGCATGGTTCGACCGGAGGCCGGATCATAGTCCAGAACGCTGTCGACCACCGCGCAATCACGCGTGTCGGCGTCATAAACCACATAGCTGACCGTGAAAGTCGGCTCATCGAAGAAGGCTTTGACAATCGGCGTTTTCATTTTCGTCTCCGCTCTGGCGTCACCCTATCACAACTGCCGACCCGCCAGCCATCGATCTTCCATTGACCGACAGAGGAAAGAGGCCATCAAGGGACCGACCATCAGGTCGCCCAACACGCTGTAGGTGGTGGCCGCGTGGCCGTTATAAAGTCACACCGGCCGCGCATTGTGTCGCAGGCTGGCCATTGTGCCCGCGGGCGTCCATGGTGGAGGGCCGAAAACTCCATCTGAAGGCCAACTCCACTGAGCGCTGAACTTCCCACGCTGCGATACAATGTGCCGCCCATCCTCGTCCGCCATGTGTTCGCGGCGATGTGGTGGACCGCACTGGCGCCGCTTCTATATCCGCTGCTCATCCTTGAAATCCTGCGCCTCGTTGCGCCCGGCACCCATAATGCCCTGTTCACCGAGCCGTTCTCGGCCGAGCAGATCAGGGCACAATGGCAGGCGTTCGCGCTGATCTACCTCTTCCTGTTCTGGCGGATCACCCGGTGGGGGATGAAGTCGGGGGCGGGTGCGTTCGGCGGCCCCCTCAATCCGCGCACAACGTGGATCATTGCGGCGATCATTCTCGGCCCGGTCTTCCTGCATGGCAGCTTCCTGCTGATGGACATGCTGGTCGGCGGCGGCGGAATGACGGGCGAATGGGCGTGGAGCGATGACCGGCAGATGCAGATGTTCGGCCCGGACGCCATCAGCCTGTCGATGATCGGCTTCACGCTGCTGCTTGCGCCGGTGATCGAGGAGATCGGCTATCGCGGCATCGCCATGGGCTGGCTGATCGCGCGCGGTCTTCCAGCGGCCGGGGCCGTGGTGGTAACGGCGGGCGTGTTCTCGCTGATGCACTTCCAGTACACACCGCTCGGACACATCCCGATCTTTCTGGCCGGCGTCGGCTTCGGCATGTTGCGGCTGTTCTCGCGCGGCATGGCTGCCCCGATCATCGCCCATGTCAGCGCCAACGCCTTGGCGCTCTGGCTGTCGACGGGTGGTTGACGCAGCCCATCGCGGCCAGGTCGCGTAAGCAGCTTGACGGCCCGACCAATGCCAATAATCCCACCAAGGCCTCCAAACTATATTGCGAGCCGCATTCGCACATGTTATTTTTTGGAGAGCGTCGAGGGGTTAAACTATGAATTTGTTCAGTGAACTATCGAGATTCAGCGCGATTACTTTCATTGTTTCGGTGCTTCTTGTTTCGGCGTCTCACGGTCAGGCTGACTGGCGCTCAGACCCTGGCCGCGGGGGCGCCGGGTATAGCGGCGACATGATCTCGTTCAGGAACTGCGATTATCCGGCCAGCCCGGTGGGTGACTATGTCATCTCAATGGTTTTCAGCGGCGAAACATTCTACCTCACCCGGGCGCAGCACAGTGCCGTCATGAACAACAAGGTCGGCATTCCCGAAGCATGCACCTATGCGCCCGGACCCAGAATCCAGATGGGCAGGGGGCGGGGTGTGAACGAACCTGTTGATCTGGACGCCATCGTCGCCGGGCAATACCGCGCCGCGCCGCCCGTCGCCGCAGGGCCAACGGCGCGCACACCAGTACCGCCAGCAGCAACGCCCAGAGCGCCGGGCACGACGCAAGCCCCGTCGATAAATGCCGAGCTGGACAAAATCATCACGGCCGACGCCCGAAGCTGGCTCATCAACAGCTACAACATTGGCAGCGCCCGGAACGGGCAGATCATTGATAGCGACGACAGGGGCTTTGTTGTCTACGGCGAATACACGTTCAACGGCTCATCCACGGGCTGGCTCAAAGTGCTGTTTGAGGGCGAACGGGTGAGGTGCGTTGAATACCACGACTTTGCCGGCACATGCCGGGCGATCGGACAGAACCCTTCGAATTATCTGGCGTTGGCCGCGCTTGGCGTCGTGGTTCTCGGCACAACGTCCTCCGGCTCGTCTGGTGGCGGTGGCTCCGGCAGCGGTGACAACGGTTACCAGCAGTGCGTCGCGGCATGCAACAGTCAGGGTTATGCCAACGATCCGGGCCGGGACGCCGCGTTCAGAAACAGTTGCATCCGCAACTGCTGACGCGTGCCGGAATGTCTGGAGACAGCCGCCGCTGCAATGGCCCCCGATCATTCCGGGCCTCGCTCGATTGCGTTGATGACACTGATTGACCACGTCCGGCGGCGCTCTATTGCGCTTGCGCGTCTCCCCTTCCCGGCGCTAATCACCGCGCATGACAGATGACTTTACCCCAAGCCAGAGCGTCGAAGTCCCCGTGGGCTTCGAGCTTCTACCGTGGCACCGCGGCTTTGGCCGCCAGATTTCGCCGATGTATATGCGCCTCACCGAAGCGCGCGAGGAGATTATGGGTTTCCGCGTCGAGGAGCATCACTGCAACAACCTGATGAACGCGCATGGCGGCATGCTGATGACGTTCGCAGACATCGCCTGGGGCCGGATCATGCCGATGGCGCCCGGCACCCAATGGGTCACCGTGCGCCTTCTGTGCGATTTCCTGTCCGGCGCGCAGCAGGGCGAGTGGATCGAATCGCGCGCTGAGCTGATCGGCGAAACCGAAGGCCTGTACAATGTCCGTGGCCGCATCGTCTGCGGCGAGCGCACCATCGTGACCGGCACCGGCACCTACAAGATCATTGAGCGCCGCAAGGGCCATCCTCCGATGGGCCTGCCCGCCGGCCTTGCGCCGGGCCGGGGCGCGTAGCATCAACGCGGCGATTAGCTTTTCCGGCAAATCGCATTAGCGTGCCAGAGAATTACCGAACCGAGGGGCAAGGGCATGACGGACATCTTCATCGGCGGCGGCGGAGCCGAGCAGAACGAGGCGCAGACCCTGCTTCTCAACCGCGCCAACCGGCATGGCCTCGTCGCGGGCGCGACCGGCACGGGCAAGACGGTCACCCTGCAAATCCTCGCCGAGAGCTTTTCCGCGCAGGGCGTCCCGGTCTTCTGCGCTGACGTCAAAGGCGACCTGTCGGGCATTGCCGCCACCGGCACCGCCGAACACAAGCTGCATGAGAAACTCGTGTCGCGCGCCGAACAGATCGGCTTTACCGATTTTTCCTACGCCGCCACCCCGGTCCTGTTCTTCGACCTCTATGGCGAGAAGGGTCACCGCGTCCGCACCACCATCACCGACATGGGACCGATCCTGCTGGCGCGGCTGATGGGCCTCACCGACGTTCAGGAAGGTGCGCTGACCATCGCCTTCCAGTATGCCGACGACAACGACCTGCTCCTTCTGGACCTGAAGGATTTGCGCAAGCTGATCGCCCACCTCGGCAACAAGGACGTTCAGGAGGAGATCAACCGCGTCTACGGCCGTATCAGTTCGGCCACGATCGGCTCCATTCAGCGCGGCCTTCTCGTGCTGGAGCGTGACGGCGCTGACGAGTTCTTCGGCGAGCCGGCGCTGGAACTCTCCGACCTGATGCGCACCACCCAGGACGGCCGCGGCGTCGTCAGCGTGCTCGACGCCACCCGCCTGATCAATTCGCCGCGCCTCTACTCGACTTTCCTGCTCTGGCTGCTCTCGCAACTGTTCGAGCAACTCCCCGAAGTCGGCGACCCGGAAAAGCCGAAGCTCGTCTTTTTCTTCGACGAGGCACACCTTCTGTTCAACGACGCACCCAAGGCTCTGCTTGAAAAGGTCGATCAGGTGGTCAAGCTGATCCGCTCCAAGGGTGTCGGCGTCTTCTTCGTCACGCAAAACCCTCGCGACCTGCCCGAAAGCGTGCTCGCCCAGCTTGGCAACCGCATCCAGCATGCCCTGCGCGCCTACACCCCGTCCGAGCGCAAGGCCGTGAAGTCCGCCGCCGACAGCTTCCGCCCCAACCCGGCCTTCGACACCGAAACCGCCATCACCGAGCTTGGCACCGGTGAGGCGCTCGTCTCCACGCTCGACACCAAGGGCGCGCCCGGCATCGTCCAGCGCACGCTGATCCGTCCGCCCTCATCGCGCCTCGGGCCGCTGACGGAAAGCGAACGCGCGGCGCTGCTGCGTGAAAGCCCGCTCGGCATCAAGTACGACAAGACCATCGACCGCGAGAGCGCCTATGAGCTGCTCGAAAAGAAGGAGGCCGCCGCCGCAAAGGAGGCCGAACGCCTCGCCAAGGAAGAGACGCGCGCCAAGGAACAGGTCGCCAAGGCCAAGACCCGCAAGTCATCTTCATCCCGCCGCCAGACGCCGCTGGAAGCGGCCGGAAAACAGGCCGCGCGCACCATCACCCGCCGCGTGACCGACTATGTCCTGCGTGGCATCCTCGGTGGCCGCCGCCGCTGACACGGGCCGA
>JBGSUF010000311.1:0-10029 GCA_041736285.1 Hyphomonadaceae bacterium
ATCTCCCCCGCCACGGACGCAGAGCCGCAACAGCCCCAGTCCGTCGAGGACCTGATCGAGGATCGCGCGCGCGAGGAACTCGGCGGGCTGATATTTGGCCGTGGCCGCGAGAAGCCGGCAGAACCCGCCCCGCAGCCGGAGTAAGGCTCGGGCTCAGCTTTCGCCGGCCGTCTTCTTCGCGGCGCTGCGGCCCTTGCTGCGCGTCGTGCTGCGGCGGTCGGCCCGCACCTTGTCGAGTTTGACGACCTGGCCACCCTGACCGTCCGGCCGCGGCGCAATGGTGCAAAACCCTGACAACGCCTCGATCGGCACCGCTTTCGAGATCAGCCAGCCCTGCAGCGTGTCCACGCCATGCTCGACCAGGAATTTGCGCTGGTACTCGGTCTCCACGCCTTCCGCCGTCACCCGCATGTTCAGCGACCGGGCCAGTTCGATCGTCGCCTTGGTGATCGAGCGGCTGTCGGCCGACGTCTCCAGCCCGCGCACGAAGCTCTGGTCGATCTTGATCTTGTCGAACGGGAAAGAGCGCAGATAGCTCAGCGAGGAATAGCCCGTTCCGAAGTCGTCGAGCGCAATCCGCACACCGAGATCCTTGATCTGGTGCAGCCGCTCAAGCGTGAAGTCGGTGTCGGTCATCAGCACCGATTCGGTGATCTCCAGTTCGAGCCGCTCGGCACTGATCCCCGTGCGCGCCAGCGCGTTGACGATATTGGAGACCAGCGTCGAGGAGTGGATCTGCAGCGGCGACATGTTGACCGCGACGCGCACATGATCGGGCAGGCGCATGGCGTCGCGCAGGGTCTGTCGAACGGCCCACTCGCCAAGCTGGCCGATCAGACCCATGTCCTCGGCGTGGGTGATGAACGCGCCCGGCATGATCAGGCCCCGGCGCGGATGCTCCCAACGCAGCAGCGCCTCAAGCGACACCAGCTCCGACGTCTGCGCGTCGATCTGCGGCTGGAAATGCACGATGATCTGATCGGAGCTCAACGCAACCTGCAGGTCGTCCTCGATCTCCCGGCGCTGGCGGGCGCGCGCTTCCATCTCGTCGGTGAACTGTTCCCAGCGTTTGCGGCCCTTGGCCTTGGCCTGGTAGAGCGCAAGATCGACATGCTTGAGCAGTGTGTCGGCGTCCATGCCCGGTGCGTCGAGGCGGCGCATTCCGATGCTGGCCGAGCACATCACCGTCGATCCCCACAGCTCGTAGGGCGTCGCCAGGACAGCCACCAGCCGGTCCAGCCACTCATGCAGGGCCTTCTCGTCCGGACGACGCACGATCAGCGCGAATTCGTCGCCGCCAAGACGCGCAAAGTCATCCCGCTCGACGCAGACGGCGGCCACGCGTTCGGCCACCATCTTCAGGAGCGCATCGCCCGCCGGATGGCCGAGCGTGTCGTTCACCCACTTGAAGTTGTCGAGGTCGAACAGCACGAGCGCCCGCACCGAACCAGCATCGGTCCGCTCCAGTTCGAGGGTCATTTCCCGGTGCAGCGTCATCCGGTTCGGCAGCCCCGTCAGGCCGTCATAATGCGCCATGTAGGCAATCCGCGACTCATGCTCCTTGGTCCGCGAAATATCGCTCGCCACGCCGCGAAAGCCGGTGAAGATGCCGCGCTCGTAGACCGGCTTGCCGGTGATCTGCCACCAGACCTGGCGACCGTCCCGGCTGTCGGCCATATCGGCTTTCAGCACGAGCGCCAGGTCGCGGAACCCCTGATGGCGCTGGATGGAGCGTTGCAGCACGGTCAGCCCCTCATTGCGCTCGAACAGGCTGGTCAGCGTCTTGCCGCGCAGCTTCGTCGAATGCGGATCATCGAACATGCCGCTCTGGCCCGGCCCTTGCTGGATGAGACCGTCGACATCGGTCTGCCACAGCCAGTCGGACGTGCTTTCACCGAAGTCGCGCAGCAGGATCGAGATCACCTCCGCCTGCTCGCCCAGCGCCGTGCGCGAGCGCAATTCCTCAAGGAAGACACGGTGGTTGAGGTGAATGCAGAACACCACCATCGCCGCATGCACGATCGCCACCACCGACAGGAGGTCATTGCGCGCATCCTGCTGGAGCTGGAGCGACACAACGATGCCAATGGCGATCGGCCAGACGAAGGAGGACGCGATGCGCGGCGTGCGCGACAGCATGAAGCCGCCGACAAAGATCGTCCCCGACAGGATCACACCGAGCGTCCGCTGCGCCACGGGGTCGGTGTGCGCGGTCAGCATCACCGGCAGTGCGCCCCACAATATGGCCAGCGCCAGAACGGCCGTGGCCGCCGCTTCGAGGTGCTCGTCGGTGAACGGCTTGAGTTCCGGCCAGTTCTGCAGGAAGCGGTAGCCGACCGTGAGACCGATCGAGCCGAACAGCAGCGCGGCAGACCACATGCTGAGCAGGTCGCGCGCCTTGGTGTCCCAGAACGACAGCAGCACGACCACCCCGGTCAGGAGCTGCGCCATCAGGAACAGGGGCGCGAGGGTTGCGACCGATCCGATCTGTTCGCGCCGGGCGCGTTCCATTTCGGCTGCGGTAAGGTCAGGTTTGCGAAGGAGGGTCGCGAGCGACCAATCCTTTCCCTTTGCAAGTTTGTCCTTACCCATGGTGACGACAGCCCCTCTTCGAACGCTCAGAGAGGGGAATAGCAAAACAGGCTGACCAGCCGCTTAGCCGGATCGGTTGAATTTCAACGATCTGCCTGATTGGCGACAGTCGCCCGCCGACGGCCATGCAACTTGGCCACGCCAAGCGGCACACGCCGTGCGTAAAGACCGCAACACAATGGTGGGAAGGACGAAACGAGGGATGGAGAAAGGGCCGACGCCCGGACAGCGAAATGCCGATCCGGGACTAACGGTGAAATGGTCGGAGCGGCGGGATTCGAACCCACGACCCCTAGTCCCCCAGACTAGTGCGCTAACCGGGCTGCGCCACGCTCCGACAGGCGGTCCTTATAGGCGCAAGGGCAACGCGAAAGCAACCACGCAAATCGCGTCGCCAATACGGGGTTTACGGTGCCGGGTTCGGCTATTGATCGCGGCTCACGCTGCGCGCTTCATGCGGATGGCATCGAGGCGGCGCTTCACGTCGGTAATGTCGTGCAACACGCCCTCAAGCCGCTGGCGCGAGGCGTCCGACAGCACGCCCTCGGTCACGCTGTCGGCCGGCGCCGCATCGAACGCATCGCGGACCGTCTCCTGCAGCTTGCGCGCCGGGCTCTCAACGCTCTGGGATGCGATCGCAGCCGCGTCGAGGCCAAGCGGAACCACGCGGGCATCACCGGTGAGAATGGCCTCAATGCCCTGCTCGGCGATCATCTTCTGCGCGCCCTTGATCGTCATGCCGCGATCGTGCAGCAGCATCTGGATCGCGCGCAGCACCTGCACATCCTCGGCCCGGTAGAAGCGGCGACCATCACGACGCTTGACCGGCGACAGCTCGCGGAACTTGGTTTCCCAAAACCGCAGCACATGCGTCTGAAGACCGACTTCCGCCGCGGCTTCTCCGATCGAACGGAAGGCACCGGGTTCCTTGACGGTGGTCGTGGCAGTGGCATCGCGCGGCATGTCGTGTCTCCTGATCTGTCAGGCCTGGCCTGAGTTTACGGCGTCCTTCAGCTTCGGAGACGGACGGAATGTGACCACGCGGCGGGCACTGATTGAGGCATCGACACCTGTCTTGGGGTTGCGACCGACACGCGGGCGCTTCTCCAGCGGCACGAAATTGCCGAACCGTGCCAGCTTGACCGTATTGCCAGCCGCAAGGTCCGCACTGATGAGTTCGAGGACACGCTCGAGAATGTCCGAGCTTTCCTGCCGGGTCAGGCCGACACTCTGGACAAGCCGGTCGGCAATCTCGGCGCGGGTGATGGTCCTTGTCTTGTCTTCAGTCACGGCCCCGTCTCCTTGTGGTTAACAATACCGCATCATTCGTTAACGAAAGGATTACGCGCAAGCCACTGATTTACAAGCGGAAGAGTGACGCGCCCCACGACAGACCACCGCCCATGGCCTCGATCAGGACGAGTTGACCCGTCTTCACCCGGCCGTCTGCGATCGCATGATGAAGCGCGAGCGGGATGGACGCCGCCGAGGTGTTCCCGTGCAGTGCCACGGTCGAGATCACCTTGCTCTCATCAAGACCGAGCTTTTTTGCGACCCCTTCGAGGATGCGCTGATTGGCCTGATGCGGAACGAACCAGTCGATGTCGGAAATGTCGTGGCCGGACTTTGCCAGCACATCGCGCACGGCCCCGGAGATATTCGTCACCGCGTGCTTGAAAACCTGGCTGCCCAGCATGCGGACATGGCCGACAGTGCCCGTCCGCGACGGTCCGCCGTCAACATAGAGAAGCTCGCGGTGGCGACCGTCCGTGCGCAGCGCATGCTCCAGAACGCCGTCGTCAGCGCCGCCCTCCCCCGCCTGCAGCACGATCGCTCCGCCGCCATCGCCAAACAGCACGCAGGTCGCCCGGTCGGTCCAGTCGAGGAGGCGGGTGAACGTCTCCGCGCCGATGACCAGCGCCGTCTTCGCCTGCCCGGTGCGGATCATCGCGTCAGCCGTCGACAGGGCGAACACGAAACCCGAGCACACCGCCTGCACGTCAAAGGCGGCTCCGCCATGCATGCCCAGATTGGCCTGCACGATGGTCGCCGTTGCCGGGAAAGTGAAATCCGGAGTCGTCGTCGCCAGCACGATGAGATCGACGTCCTGCGCCGCAATCCCCGCATCCGCAAGAGCAGCCCGCGCCGCATGCGTCGCAATGTCGGACGTGTACTGGCCGTCAGCCGCGACGTGGCGCTGGCGGATGCCGCTGCGCGAGCGGATCCACTCGTCCGAAGTGTCGACGATCTGCGCCATGTCGTCATTCGTCATGACGCGTTCGGGAAGGTAGGCGCCAACGCCTTTGACGAAGCTCTTGAGCATGGATCAGGCCGATGTTTCGGGCAAAGCGGTTTCAGACGCGATCAGTTCGGCCTTCGCCTCCGCGATCCGGGCCAGCGTGTCAGCCACCTCGCTGGCATAGGCGCTGCGGGCGAGACGCGAGGCCAGTTGCAGCGCGGTCGAGAAACCGGTCTCGTCGGCGCCGCCATGGCTCTTGACGACCAGGCCGTTCAGCCCGAGCAGCACGCCGCCATTGACCCGCGACGGGTTCATCTTGTCCTTCAGCCGCATCAGGCCGCCCCTGGCGATCAGCGCGCCAATCTTCGACGTCAGGCTGGAGGTCAGCGATTCCTTCAGGAACTGGCCGACAAGGCGCGCCGTGCCCTCGGCGGTCTTCAGGGCGACATTGCCCGTGAAGCCGTCCGTCACCACCACGTCGACCACGCCCATCGAGATGTCATTGCCCTCGACAAAGCCGCGATAATCCATCCCGAGACTGTCGGATTTCAGCCGCTGGTGCGCTTCGCGAACCGCGTCATGGCCCTTCATGTCCTCAGAGCCGATGTTCAGGATGGCAACGCTCGGACGTTCGATCCGCAGCACTGCGCGCGCATAGGCCTCACCCATGATGGCGAAGGTCACCAGCTGGCCCGCATCCGCCTCAAGGTTGGCGCCGACGTCCAGCACCACCGTGCGCCCGCGCAAGGTTGGCCAGAGCGCCGTCATCGACGGTCGGTGGACGTGCGGCATCCTGCGCAGAAGCAGCATGGAAATCGCCATCAGCGCGCCGGTATTGCCCGCCGACAGGGCCGCCTGCGCCGCCCCGGTCTGGACGGCCTCCACCGCGTTCCACATGCTCGAACCCTTGCCGCGCCGCAGCGCCTGCGCCGGCTTGATGTCCATCCCGATGGCAATGTCGGTGTGCACCACCTCGCAGGCCGCCGCCAGCGCGCCATGCGCCGCGATCAGCGGCCTCAGCTGCGCTTCATCGCCATGCACGAGAAACCGCGTCTGCGGTCGCTCCCGCAGGTAGGCCGCCATTCCAGCAACCGGCACGCCGGGCGCGTCGTCCCCGCCCATCGCGTCGACCGACAGTGTGATTGCATCACTCATGCTGCACTTTCCGCGCATTTTGCCCGCGTGGCGAGCATCCCTGAACAAGGGCCTACAATCTGCAAGGGGCCGGAGCAAGACGCCAGTTTGCGTCTCTCCTCCCTCACTTGCCCCTAGGTCAGCGCCGAAGGGTCCGAAAATGCAAGCCTGCCCGACAGCAGCGCCTCTTCGTCCTGCCCATCCAGCGCGCGCGCCGTTTCCAGAACATAGCCGGCAAGCCATTCGCGCACGGCCGGAATGCTGGCCGGACTGTTGCGCTCAACATAGCCGATCAGCGCCGCGTGCACATCCGGCGCACCGAGAGCGGCGTCCAGCGCCCGCGCCTGACCATAAAACACCTCGCCATACACACGCATCTTGCGCCCGACGCGCAGGTCGCCCGTCCCCGTTTCCCGCAGTGCATGGTCCAGCCCGGAAAACAGCGCGTCGAAAACGGCCTGCGACAGGGCCCGCCCCTCGGGGCCGAGCGCCTTCAGCCTGCGCATCACCAGCGCGGCATGGAGCGTGCTCATCGCAAATCGTCCGTCCAGCGTGTCTTCGGCTGCGCCGTTTGTGTAGAAAGCCGGGTGACGCGACTGCGCCACCAGCGCATCGTGCGCCGCTCGCGCCGCCTTCCCGCGACGTCCGCCGCCGACCAATAGCCGTGAAAGCCAGTTCATCTTGCACCCCGGTGCTTGCCAAGACCCGAAGCACCAAGCTAGGTCTGCAGTCAAGATAAAGAGGAGAGCGCCAATGGCCAACCGATACCTGCTCGTCGCCGGCCTGATCCTGGCCACCTCGGCCTGCACACCCATCCGGGGATATCATGGCTACGTCGCCGACGAAGTCCAGCCGACCGACATCCAGATCGGCGTCGACACCCGCTCGACCGTGATGGCCAAGCTCGGCTCGCCCTCGACAACGGGTATGTTCTCCCCCGGTGCGCCGATCACAGCGGACATGAATGACGACCCGTCCTGGGTCTACATCACCTTCACCAACGAGCAGTTTGCCTACCTCAAGCCGGAGGTCGCCACCCGGACGGTGACCGTTATCCGCTTCGACGATCAGGATCTTGTCTCCGCCGTTGAGCAGCGCGGCCTCGAGGATGGCCAGCAGATTCGCTACGCCAGTCGCGAAACCCCGACGCGCGGACGCGAACTCGGCTTGCTGGAGCAGATCTTCGGTACGGTCGGCCGCGTCGCCCTGCCCAACTCCGAGCGCGGCGATCCGGGCGACCCCACAGGCAGCGGCCGACGCTGACACCAGCTACCTCACCTGACGTCCTCCCGAAGCCACACGGCCAACGCGCTCAAACCAAAAAAGCCCCGGAACATCATCCGTGTTCCGGGGCTTTCTTCATGTTCCTCGCAGGCGGTCTATCCCGCCAGCACGGCCAGCAGGATCAGCGCCACGATATTGGTGATCTTGATCATCGGGTTCACCGCCGGGCCAGCAGTGTCCTTGTAGGGATCGCCGACCGTATCGCCCGTCACGGCGGCCTTGTGAGCTTCCGAGCCCTTGCCGCCGAAATGGCCGTCCTCGATGTATTTCTTGGCGTTGTCCCATGCGCCGCCGCCCGATGTCATCGAGATGGCGAGGAACAGCCCCGTCACGATCACGCCCAGCAGCATCGCGCCGACGGCCGACAGCGCCATCGCCTTGCCGGCGATCAGCCAGATCACGAAGAACAGCAGGAGCGGCGACAGCACCGGCAGCAGTGACGGCACGATCATTTCGCGAATCGCCGCCCGCGTGAGGATATCCACCGCCCGGCCATAGTCCGGCTTCTGGGTGTAGTTCATGATGCCCGGCATCTCGCGGAACTGCCTGCGCACCTCCTCGACCACCGACTGCGCAGCCCGTCCGACCGCCATCATCGACATCCCGCCAAACAGGTATGGCAACAGGCCGCCAAACAGCAGGCCGACCACGACATACGGATTGGACAGAGAGAAATCGACGACAAGCCCGTCAAAGAAACTCCCCGGCGCGGCATCCCGCACGAAGTGTTTCAAGTCTTCGGTGTAGGCCGCAAACAGAACCAGCGCGCCCAGACCGGCCGAACCGATGGCATAGCCCTTGGTGACGGCCTTGGTGGTGTTGCCGACCGCGTCCAGCGCGTCGGTGGTCTCACGCACATCCTTGGGAAGGTCGGACATTTCCGCGATGCCGCCCGCATTGTCCGTCACCGGACCGAAAGCGTCGAGCGCGACAATCATCCCCGCCAGCGCCAGCATGGACGTGGTCGCAATCGCGATCCCGAACAGACCGGCCAGATTGAAGGTCAGGATGATGCCGCCAATGATGGTCAGCGCCGGAAGGGCAGTCGACTCCATCGACACGGCAAGGCCCTGAATGACGTTCGTGCCGTGGCCGGAGACCGACGCACGCGCCACCGACTTCACCGGGCGGAAATTCACGCCGGTATAATATTCGGTGATCCACACGATCAGGCCGGTCACCGCCAGGCCTGTCGCCCCGCAGGCAAACAGCTGCCAGCCGACAATGCTGCGACCATTCTCGATCACCAGCGCGCCCTCAAAGCCGCCCGGATAGACGAACTGGATCGCCAGCGCGATCCCGATCAGCGACAGGCCGAGTGTCCAGAACAGGCCCTTGTAAAGAGCGCCCATCACATTGCGCGATCCCGGCGAGAGCTTCACGAAGAAACTGCCGATGATGGAGGCGAAGATACAGATGCCCCCGATCGCCAGGGGCAGCAGCATGATCGCATCGAGCGACGCAGAGCCGGCAAAGAAGATCGCGCCGAGCACCATCGTCGCCACCAGCGTCACCGCATAGGTCTCAAACAGGTCCGCCGCCATGCCCGCGCAGTCGCCGACATTGTCGCCGACATTGTCGGCAATCGTCGCGGCGTTGCGCGGATCATCTTCCGGAATGCCTGCCTCGACCTTGCCCACAAGGTCACCGCCCACGTCAGCGCCCTTGGTGAAAATGCCGCCACCGAGACGTGCGAAGATGGAAATCAGCGACGCGCCAAGGCCGAGCGAGACCAGCGCCGAGATGATCTGGCGGCTCTCTGCCGGGTCGTTCACGTCCAGCCCTGTGGCCTTGAGCAGCAGGTAAAAGCCGACAATCCCGAGCAGAGCGAGGCCGACGACCAGCATCCCCGTCACCGCGCCGGAGCGGAAAGCCATGTCCAGACCGGCCGCCAGCGATGTCCGCGACGCCTCGGTGGTGCGCACGTTGGCCCGCACCGACACCAGCATGCCGATAAAGCCCGCCGCGCCCGACAGCACCGCGCCAATCACGAAGCCCAGCGCCGGCAGGTATCCCAGCAGGAAGACCAGCAGCAGCGCGACCACGACGCCGACCGCCGCAATCGTCATGTATTGCCGGTTGAGATAGGCCATCGCGCCTTCCTGAATGGCGGCAGCGACTTCCTTCATCCGGTCATTGCCCGCAGGCGCCTTGTTGATCGAGGTGACCTGCAGCCACCCGTAAAGGACGGCCGCGACCCCCGCGATCACCGTCACCCAGTACCATGCTGTAATCGACATTTCGCCTCCCAGAATTGCCCGTGGCTGTTCTACACCACTCTTGCCATGGGGCAGGCTAGACACACTCATCCAGATTGCGCAAGGCAGGTTCTAAGCACTGATTTTGCGCCATCTATCAGTCTAGTGAACAAATCCGTCCCGCGCGGGCCAGCCAATGGTCTCGCCATGCCATGTCAGTCGATTGGCCTTTCCCGCGATGAGCGAGCCAACCCGCGTCCACCCATCCGGAACAGGGTGCGCCCCCTGCCCGGTCACCGGCACCGCCATCAGGACGCAGTAATCATCCCCGCCCGTCGCCAGCCTCAACCGCGTTTCCAGATCATCCGGCCCGATGTCCGGCACGGGAACGGCGTCCAGCTCGATCAGGGCGGCGCAGCCCGACGCCGCCGCCATCCGCGCCGCATCAATCAGCAGGCCGTCTGAAACGTCCATCGCGGCCCATGCGAGGCTCGCCACCGTTCCGGCCACGTCGAGGCGGGGCGCCGATGGCCACTGATAGGCCCGCCGCCAGGCCTCCGCGTCCCCCTGCGGCGCAGATCG
>JBGSUF010000326.1:0-2500 GCA_041736285.1 Hyphomonadaceae bacterium
GGCGGCGCGGGCGTTGCCGGGCCAGATCGTCGTCGGGATCGACGCGCGCGGCGGCCGCGTCGCCGTCGAGGGGTGGGCCGAGACCTCGGACATCGAGGCCATCGAACTGGCCCGCGCCTTTGAGGGTTGCGGGGTTGCCGGGCTGATCGTCACCGACATTGCGCGCGACGGCATGAAGACCGGCGTCAATGTCGATTTCACCCGCCAGATGGCTCAGGCCGTGAGCATCCCCGTCATCGCGTCCGGCGGGGTCGCGGGCGTCGGTGACATCACGGCGCTGCGCAATGCCGGCGGCGCGCACGCCATATCGGGCTGCATCCTTGGCCGCGCCCTCTATGACGGCGACATCGACCCGGCGCAGGCGCTGGCCGCCGCTTCGTCAGTCCGTGAGGTCTGAGGCTGCAGCCGCTTCCCGGCGAAGTTCGGAGGCTGACTTCTTCACGCTTTCAGAGCGCAGCTGGCCGCAGGCGGCGAAGATGTCCCGGCCGCGCGGCGTGCGGATCGGGCTGGCATAACCGGCCCGGTTGAGCACTTCGGCGAAGTTCTCGATGGTTTCCCAGTCCGAGCATTCATACGGGCTGCCCGGCCAGGGGTTGAACGGGATGAGGTTGATCTTGGACGGCACGCCGCGCAGCAGCCGCACAAGGTCTCGCGCCTCAGCCAGGCTGTCGTTCACGCCCTTCAGCATGACGTATTCGAATGTCACGCGCTTGGCATTCGACAGGTCCGGATAGGCCCGGATAGCGTCAAACAGCGTCTGAAGGTCATATTTGCGGTTAATCGGCACCAGCTCATCGCGCAGGTCATCGCGCACCGCGTGCAGCGAGATGGCAAGCATGGCGTTGGTCCGCGCGCCAAGCTCGGGAATCTTCGGCGCGACGCCCGCTGTCGAGACGGTGATGCGCCGACGACCGATGGAAATGCCCTCGCCATCGGAAATCGTGTCGATGGCCTCGGCGACATTGTCGAGATTGTAGAGCGGCTCGCCCATGCCCATGAAGACGATGTTCGTCAGCCGCCGGTTCTCGTTGGAGGTTGGCCATTCGGCGAGCCCATCGCGGGCGATCATCACCTGCGCGACGATCTCGGCGGCCGTCAGATTGCGCACGAGCTTCTGCGTGCCGGTGTGGCAGAAGGTGCAGTTCAGCGTGCAGCCGACCTGCGAGGAAACGCACAGCGCGCCAGCCTTGCCGACATCGGGAATGTAGACGCTCTCACCCTCGACGCCCGGCGCGAACCGCACCAGCCATTTCTGCGTGCCGTCAACGCTGACCTTGTGTTCGGCAATGTCCGGGCGGGTCAGCGTGTAAGCCATCTCAAGCTGCGCGCGCAGATCCTTTGCCACATCGGTCATGCCGTCAAAATCGGCCACGCCATAATGGTAAATCCAGCGCCAGAGCTGGCGCGCGCGCATGTTCGCCTTCCGTGGCTCGACGCCGAAGCGGATGAGTTCCGCGCGCAGGGCATCGTGCGACAACCCGGTGAGGGAGGTCAGCGGCGCTGGCGTTTGCGGACGCCGGGAGAGGTCAAGCTCGATCTTCATGGTCGCGGGCAGATAGCACGCCCTGTTGCGCAGGACAAATACACCGGCGCAGCACGTATGCCGCCCTCAGCGGCAGATCGCGGCGGCTTTCTCGATCGCATCCGTCGAGCCGGCCAGCGAGAAATGATAGGTCACCCGCGTGTCACCACGCGTTGTCACCGCCTCGACGCGCAGTTCGCTGCCGCGCTTGAGCGCTGCAACCAGCGCCGGATCGTCAGTGTCGAGCGCGAAGGCCTCACGGCCGGCGGAGAACATCGTCCACTTCTGGCGGCCAACCTGAGCGGTCACGGCAAGGTCGGGACGCAGATCCTGGCCGGCCTTCAGGCTTGGCTGGGCCCGCGCGGCGCCGGATTTCCACGTCGACACGTAGAAATGAACCTCGCCATGTTCGAAGCCCTTCGGCGCAAGGTCATCGGCGGCGGTCGCGGCGTAGCAGACCGTGTCGCCATTGACCGTCTCGGTGAAGACCGACCAGTCGCGATACTTTGCAACGGCAACCGGCTGGGCATGGGCCATCGCCGAAAGCCCGATCGGCAGGCAGATAAAGGCCGCCATCAGGCGTGTGCGCAGTGTCATTCGGATTTTCCTCGTTTGTCCTTGGTCGTGCGTGCCTTGGCAGATCGGGCCTTGGCGGGTCGGGCGCCATCTCCATATTCGCTTCTGGAGCCCGGCATCCGACACGTAACTGACACAACGCCATACAATCACCTTGCGGCACAATCATGACCACCGCTATCGATAGTGCGATTCCCCGGCGCAGCGAACGCAGCGTTTTGCGCTCATCAGCGTTGTCGATAAGGTAGACGGGAAGAGGAACCGAGGCAGGCTTGTTGGACCGCTCCGAAATAGTAACGCCGCAGGGCGAAGGGTCCGGCATCGACCGGGAGCGGATGGCCGCGTGCGTTGCGCGCATCGCGGCCAGCGCCGACCGCGCCGCCTTTTCCGAGGTCTTTGCCG
>JBGSUF010000328.1:0-2436 GCA_041736285.1 Hyphomonadaceae bacterium
CGTCATCGAGCGCATGTTCTGCAGGCTGAAGGACTGGCGCCGTATCGCAACGCGATTTGACCGAAACATCACCAACTTCATGGCCGCTATAGCCCTCGCAGCCGCCGTCATCTGGTGGCTGTAATGAGTCCGGACCCTAGATAGCCAAGAAGAATTTCAAAGCCATTGTCCCAGTTGCCGTTGCCGTTCCTGAGTGCCTCATCGCGTAATTTTTCGACGGCCCGAAGCAGTTCGCCTTGAACAGTTTCCGCTTGCACTGACCGCGGCACAAACTCACGCCAGATAAACTTTGCTTCGTCGAGAAATTGCATTGTGAACCTCAAGCAGGCTTCAGTTGGGTTAGCTTTCGCAACGACTGTGTTCAATGCCAGCGTCCGATTTTGGCGAAGAGTTGCCTGCCAATCGCCGTCATCCGATGGCATTTTGTATCCGAAAACGCCCGGTCGCGATGATCCGATACGGCGTCCCGCTGATACAATTCAACGTGTCGAAACGGTGAGACCCTCATGCTGAAACGCGCTCGCCATGTGGTAGATCTGGCTGTCCGTTTGACCGACCTGACGCGCGACGCTGCACCATTCCCGAACACGCGTCGTTGATTTTAGGAGGAAATAAATTTGAGAAATGGCGCGAGTGACGGGGCTCGAACCCGCGACCTCCGGCGTGACAGGCCGGCACTCTAACCGACTGAGCTACACCCGCGCATTTCCAGAACCGGCGCGCACGCAGGCGAACCGGAGAGCGGTCAATTATCGCCTGAGCGTTTGGCGGTCAAGCCGGAAATCATCGGAAATGCCGGAAAGCTGAAATCGCGTCCGACGTTTCGGGATGGCGAGACTCTGGTTATGCTCGTGTTTGAAAACGCCCATGGGCTTCGCGTCTGGCGCGCGCTGCCACGCGGCAAGGACGGACGGCCCGAGGGACGCCCACTCACCGCGCCACACCGAGCCACACCGAGGCACGGAGAGACACAACGCGCCAGACCAAGGACATCCGCCAGACGGCCCGCTTCCACCCTCTCCTCACCAAAATCCCACCGACGCCCCACTTAGCCCCAAACCCCAACCCCAAAGCCTAGCCCCAACCCTAGCCCCAAAGCCCAACCCCGAAGCTAAGCCCCAGAGCCAAGCCCCAAAGCGCAGCCGGGTGGCAAAGCCCCAAAAGCCAAGCCCCAAAAGCCCAGTCCCAAAACCACGCCCCAAAGCCAGGCCCCAAAGCCAGCCCCCCAAGCGAAGCTCGCCACACAACCGGCACAAATGCGTGCCAACTGCAGCATCAGACCGAAACACAAGGCACTGTCATGAAACGCATCCTCCTCGCCCTTGGCGCGATCGTCCTTGTCCTCATCATCGCTGTGGTGACGATCCCCTTCCTCATCCCCAAGGACGTCTACCGCGCCGAGATCAGCAAGGCCGCCAGCAAGGCGCTCGGCCGCGATGTCGTTCTGGAGGGCGATGTGAATATCCGCATCCTGCCGCAGATCGGCGCGGGGATAGACGGCGTCACCATCGCCAATCCGGAAGGTTTCTCACGCGAGCACATGGTGCGGGCGGGCGCGTTGCGCGGCGCGGTGAAGTGGGGGCCGCTGCTTCAGGGCCGCATCGAGATTGCAGAGATCGCCTTCGTCGATGCGGACGTGGCCCTCGAAGTCGACGCCAGCGGACGCAACAACTGGACGCTCCCGCAGGCCGCCAGTCCCGACGACGCGGCAGAGACAGGCGGCGGCCCCGGCGTTGATGCGGGGATTGACGTCGCCCGCCTCGTCAATGCCCGCCTGTCCTACAGCGACGCCCGCAGCGGCGCGCGCTACGAGATTTCCGAGCTCAACGCGACCGCCAGCATCGCCGCGCTCGATCAGCCGCTGACGCTCACCGCTGACGGACGGCTGAATGCCGCGCCGTTCGAGATCGAACTGCGGCTTGATAACCCGCAGGCCAACCTTGCCGGAACGCTGGCACCCGTCCGGTTCATGCTGCGCACCGATTTTGCCCGGATTGGCTGGGATGGTGGCCTCGCCCTTGGTGAGACGCCGCGCCTCGATGGTGGCCAGCTTGATGCGACACTGTCTGATGTCGCCGCACTCGGCAGCCTGCTGGGCATCGACATCCCGATGTCTGCCCTGATCGGCGAGACCAGCCTGAAGGCGCGCACCGATGGCCCGTTCGCCGGGCTCAACCTGACGGGAATCGCGCTGGTGTCCCGGTCGCCGCTCTATGAAGCGCGTTATGACGGCGCGCTTTCGCTGGCTGGCGAACCGGTCTTTGACGGCAATGTCAGCCTGGGCTCGACACAGCTTCCGGCGCTGCTGACGGCGCTTGGCGACGCCCCCTCCCCGATTTCCGCCCCGTCCTTCTCGCTCGCCACGCCGCTGAAGGGCCGTTTCGGCGACCTGCGGATGAGCGCGGTAACCGGCGCGCTTGCCGGAAGCCGCCTCGA
>JBGSUF010000338.1:0-5858 GCA_041736285.1 Hyphomonadaceae bacterium
CGGGGCGCTTGGCGAGCATGATTGTCACGGCCGGGGCCAGTTGCCATTCGCCCGCCTCGCCGGCTTGCGGCGCATGACCTGCTTCGGTCTCCCCGGCGCGCCGGAACGTCCAGGCCCGCATCTCGCTCTCCCGGCCATCGACGCGAACACTGGCGACGTCGGCCAGGTAGACCGGCCGCCCATCCGCGCCGCGCATTTCCAGCCGTTCAAGGTCGACCACGGAGACCACGCTGTCGCCGCCCTGAACAACGAGCGACCGGCCATCCTCCCGCGTCATTCCGACAGGGGCCGCAGAGGCGGCCGCGGAAACCGTCTCGACCAGCGTCTGGAGCGGCACGCCATAGGCCGCAAGCGCCTGTATGTCTGGCTCGACGCGCATCACGAGTGGTCGCCCGCCGACGACGTTGCTCAGGCCGATATCATCAACCTTCACAAGCTCGTTGAGGAGTTCGTCGGCGACAAGGCGCAGGGCCGTGTCGGTCCAGACGTCCCCGGTCCAGGGCTCCGGGCTCAGCGTCAAGGTGAGGATTGGCACGTCGTTGATGCCCCGCCCGATGACGGTTGGCATGGGAATTCCCGGCGGAATACGATCGAGATTCGCCTGCAGGCGCTCATGCACGCGGAGGATGGCGTCATCGGAATCGGTGCCAACGCGAAAGCGCGCCGTGACCAGCACGCCATCGTCACGGCTTTGCGAATAGACGTGTTCGACTTCCGGAATGGCCTTGATGATCTCTTCGAGCGGCTTGGTGACCTGCTCGACAACGTCCATGGCCGCAAGGCCCGGCGCAGATACGGAGATATCGACCAGCGGAACGGAGATCTGCGGCTCTTCTTCGCGCGGGATCGTCAGGAGCGCAATCAGGCCGACGGCCAGCGCCGCCAAGAGGAAGAGCGGTGTCAGCGGCGAACGGATGGTGGCCCGCGTCAGGCTGCCGGAAAGGTCGGGCCTCATGGGCGCAGCTCCGGCCGGGTGATGACGTCGCCGGACCGCAGGCCGGACAGGATTTCCACATCGCCGGCGCCGTCAGCCTGCGGCGAGGAGAGGGCAACGGGGGCGTCGACAAAGCGGTCGCCGACGCGAACCCGGACGAAGTCGACTCCATATCGCGTGTCGACGTATTCGGCAGGGATTCGCAGCGCCCGGCGCTCACCAATCGGAACAAGGACATCCACCCGTTCGCCGACCAGCGCGGAAACGGCCGTGTCGGCGACAGCGTCGGCGATCACGGCGCCGCCGCGAAGTTCGGGATATATCCTGACGATCGTGGCCGTGAGGACGCCCCCCCCTCTGGAGGGAAGGCGCAGGGAAAGGGTCTCGCCCTCCGCCAGCGTCCCGGCATGGCGCTCGGGCAATGCGAGACGAACGACGCCGTCGAGGGTGGCAAATGTCGCGATCACCTCACCCGGGCCGACGATTGAGCCGGAGACGACGCTGACATTGGTGACGGTGGCATCGGCCGGAGCGCGGATGTCGCCTTCCTCGCGCCGCGCGATCAGGACGCGGCGCTCAGCTTCGGCTGATGAGAGCGTGCGGCGGGCCACGTCCAGCGCGGTGCGCTGCTCGTCTAGGCGGGCACGCGGGAAGAAGCCGTCGGCCGACAATGCCTCAGCGCGCCCGACATCGTCTTCCTGCTGGCGGATGCGGGCCTTGAGCCCTTCAATTCGGGAGGACAGGGCGGCGATCTGGGGTGCGATCGTGTCGTCGGTCACGCGCGCAATCGTATCGCCCTGCCGGACGGTATCGCCCTCGTCGATCGCGAGTTCAGAAACAATGCCTTGCAGGCGAGAACGGGCGGTGACCGAATCCCCCGCCTCGACGCGGGCGACGACCGAGCGAAAATCGGTCACGACCCGTTCGGTCACGGTCAGTTCCTGCGCCGAAACGGACGGCGCCGCGACGAGAGCGGCCACCAGCACCGCGCGCATCGGATCAAAGATGGCCATGATCAGCGATCCGGCCGTTGGAGGGATCGATGCGGATGCACGAATAGCCTGCCGCTTTCCAGCCGCTGATTCCGCCCGCCAGGTGTGCGGCTTCGCCGACCTCCGGGTGCGCCTCAAGAAACTGGTCGAGCGCTTTGCGCGACCGCATGCCGGAGCCGCACTGGAAGACAATGCGACGACCGATTCCCACCGGCACAGCGGCCGGATCGAAGGTCGACAGCGGGTAATTCATCGCACCCCGGATTCGCTCGTTGGCAAATTCGGTCGGTTCGCGCACGTCGACGAGCAGGATTTTGCCGGCGACAAGGTCTTCCTTGATCGTGGCGGGGGATTGGTCGCGTTCGTCTGCCATATCTGGGCTCTCCTGCAGTCATGTTGGGTCCGGTCGAGGTTCCGGCGGGTGCTGCGTCCAACTTTCCGGTGTGCTGGCTGGAAAGCTATCCTCATGTCCGGCGTAGGGCGATGCGACAAATTGCGCAATTCATTAAATACGCAATCAATGCCTTTGTTCAATGCTCGACGGCGAAACGCCGCAGGTTGGCCGCGCCCAGCGCGACCGGACACAAAGGGAGCGGAAAATGGCACGAATAGTTGTTCTGGGCGCAGGCCTTGGCGGGGTGATTGCGGCATACGAGATCCGTGAGGCCGTGAGGCGCGAAGATGAAGTGGTCATCATCAACGAGACCGATTTCTACCAGTTCGTGCCGTCCAACCCGTGGGTGCTGGTCGGATGGCGAGAGCGTAAGGACATCGTCGTCGAATTGTCCCGGACGATGAAGCGCAAGCGGATCGGATTCATCGTCGGCCGGGCGGCCAAGGTCGCGCCGCAGGACAAGCGGGTGCTGATGGAGGATGGGTCGGAGGTCTCCTACGATTACCTCGTCATCGCGACCGGCCCGGAGCTGGCCTTCGACGAAATCGAGGGTCTCGGGCCGAACGGGCACACAATGTCGGTCTGCCACATTGACCACGCCGTGGCCGCCAACAAGGCGTTCGAGGCCTTCTGCGAAGACCCGGGTCCGGTGATTGTCGGCGCTGTGCAGGGTGCTTCATGCTATGGTCCGGCCTACGAAACGGCGATGATCATCGAGACCGAACTGCGCAAGCGGAAGATCCGCGACCGCGTGCCGATGACGTTCGTGACGTCTGAACCCTATGTCGGCCATCTCGGCCTAGACGGCGTTGGCGACACCAAGAGCATGCTCGAAAGCGAGATGCGCGACCGGCACATCAAGTGGATCTGCAATGCCAAGGTCCGGCGCGTCGAGGCCGACAAGATGATTGTCGAGGAATACAACGACGACGGCACGATCAAGATCGTCCACGAACTGCCGCTGAAGTTTTCGATGATGCTGCCGGCTTTCCGGGGTGTGGCGGCGCTCCAAGGTGTTGAGGGGCTGGTCAATCCGCGCGGCTTCGTGCTGACGGACAGCCACCAGCGCAACCCGACCTTTCCGGAGATATTTGCGCTCGGCGTCTGCATTGCCATTCCGCCGGTCGGGAAGACGCCCGTGCCGGTGGGCGTGCCGAAGACGGGCTTCATGATCGAGTCCATGGTCACGGCGACGGCTCACAATCTCGCAGCGCTCGTTCGCGGCAATGAGCCCACGCGTTCGGCGACCTGGAATGCGATCTGCCTCGCCGACTTCGGGGATGGCGGCGTCGCCTTTATCGCCCAGCCGCAAATCCCGCCGCGCAACACCAACTGGTCGGCATCCGGCAGCTGGGTCCACCTCGCAAAGATCGGCTTCGAGAAATACTTCATCGGCAAGGTCAAGGCCGGGAAGTCGGAAACATTCTGGGAGAATGCCGCGCTCAATATCCTGAAAACGCACAAGCTCAAAAGCTGAGCGGCGCAGCGTAACAATCATTCTGGTCAGGGAATAAATGGCATGAACATGGACAGAGCCGTCTTCGCCTTTGCGGGCGTCGTCATTCTTGCGAGCCTTGCACTCGGATATTTCGTCGCGCCGGGCTGGTTTCTGCTGACGGCGTTTGCGGGGCTTAACATGCTGCAGGCCGCATTCACTGGTTTTTGTCCGGCGGCAATGGTGTTCAAGGCGCTGGGACTGAAGTCCGGGTGCGCTTTCCGGTGAAGGCGCGGGGGCCGATGGGCCTTGCGTAGTTTAGCGCAATTTTCCTCGCGGCATAAATCGTTGAGGCTCGACTGCAGGGCCGGTTTCCATCATGGCCCGCCGTCGCCGACCGCTTCAAGACTGGATGCAAGCATGACCACGCCCTCCGTCATCAGCCTGAATCGAAAGAGCCCCGGCGAACTGAGCCGCCATCAATGTCCGACCGCGCCGACCTTCCTGCCGGTGGCCGGTGGATGCCGCAGTCTGCGCTTTGCGCCGCACGAGCATATCTTCTTTCAGGACGATGCCATTGGCGGCATTCACGAGATCGTCTCCGGGACAGTCATCGTCTACCGGTTACTGCCGGACGGGCGCAGGCAGGTGCAGGACTTTGCCGGACCGGGAGAATTGCTCGGGCTGGCATTTTCCGGCGCACATGACCTCAACGCCGAGACCCTGGAACCGGTCGAGACCGTGTTCATGGCGCAGGGCGCTTTTGAAGCGGCGCTCGAAGCCGATGGCGCGCTGCGGCGGCGGACATTTGCTCGCGTCGGTGAGATGCTGAGCGCGTCGCGCCAGCAGGCGCTGATGCTGGGGCGCAAGTCGGCGGCGGAAAAAACCGCGAGCTTCCTGCTGTTTCTTGAGAGCCGGTTTCAGGAAGCCGGCGGCTATTGCTTCATGCCGATGTCACGCAGCGATGTGGCCGACTATCTCGGGCTGACGCTGGAAACGGTCAGCCGGATGCTGAGCCGGCTCAAGGCCGCGGGCATTATCGACCTGCCGCACCCCGCGAGGTTCCGGGTCCGTGACCGTGCCCGCCTGCTGGCGGCAACGGGCGATGAGACGCAGGAAATGGCCATGGCGGCGGGTTTCTGACGCCCGCCCCTTGCCCGCATCAGAGCGGCGCGCAGGCCGTCTCAAGCCATTGCAGTTCTTCGCCTTCAAGCCGCTTGCCGATCTCGTCGAGGACGCGGGCGTGATAGTCGTCCACCCAGGCGTGTTCGGCCGGGGTGAGGAGCGCGGTGTCGATCAGCGTGCGGGCCAGCGGTGAGAGGGTCAGCACTTCAAATCCGAGCATGTCGATCTCGCCGCCGGGGATGGGCGCGGGCGGCGTGACATACTGCAGGTTCTCGATGCGGATGCCGTAAGCGCCGGTCTTGTAATAGCCGGGCTCGTTCGACACCACCATTCCCGGCTCCAGCGGGACCGCGTTCAGCGCCTTGGAAATGCGGTGCGGCCCCTCGTGAACGCCGAGATAGGCGCCGACGCCGTGGCCGGTACCATGACCATAATCCAGCCCCGCCTGCCAAAGCGCGTGGCGGGCCAGAATGTCCAGATGGGTGCCGGTGGTGCCGGCCGGGAAGCGGACAGCCGCCAACGCAATATGGCCCTTTAGAACAAGGGTGTAGTGCCGGATCATGTCCGCCGTCGGCTCACCGATGGGCAGGGTGCGGGTGACGTCGGTGGTGCCGTCGAGATACTGGCCGCCGCTGTCGACGAGGAAGAGCGATCCGCGCTCCAGCCGCCGATTGGTCGCCGTGGAGACGCGATAATGGACAATGGCGCCGTTCGGGCCGGCGCCGGAAATCGTCTCGAAGGAGATGTCACGCAGGGCGTTGGTCTCCCGGCGCAGGTTTTCGAGTTTCTCCACCGCCTCTATTTCGGTCACCTCGCCGGACTGGGCCTCGGTGTCCAGCCAGCGCAGATAGCGCGACAGGGCCACACCGTCACGCTGGTGGGCACTGGCCATGCCGTTGATTTCATGTGTGTTCTTGCGGGCGCGGGGCAGCGCGCACGGGTCCGGCTGGCGCTTGACGTGGGCGCCGGCCGCCTCGG
>JBGSUF010000381.1:0-9650 GCA_041736285.1 Hyphomonadaceae bacterium
CTGGAGGCGCTCGGCGTCGACTTCACCGCGCATGTCATCGGCTTCGGCCTGAGCGAGGCGGAGGGCCGCCAGGTCGCCTGCATTGCGGAAGTCACGGGCGGGGTTTTCATCGCAGCGTCCGACGCGGGCAGCCTGAACGAAGCGCTGGCCACGGTGGCGGGAAGTGTGGAGGAGACGCCGCCAGCCTATGCCGAGTCCGAGGCGACGATTGACGGGCCGGGCAGCGCCGTCATCGGATCCGATTTCGAGGTCGCCTTCGAGGGACCGGACGACAAGGGCGATTATGTCGATATCGTCCCGGCCGGGTATGAGCCGACATTCGGCGAGCTGTCCTATGGCTGGACGAAGGATGGCAGCCCCGCAACGCTGCGCGCGCCGGCAGAGCCGGGCGAATATGAGCTGCGCTACATATGGGTCGCGCCGCAAGGGCGGGTCGTGTTGGACCGTGAGCCGATAGAGATCGTGGACTCCGAGTTTGTCCTCCTGGCCCCGCCCGAGGCGCAGGTCGGTTCTGCGATCGCGGTCGAATGGAAAGGCCCCGGCAACAAGGGCGATTATGTCGATCTCGTGCCGGCCGGATTCGGGGCGACGTCGGGTGAACTGAGCTATGACTATGTTGAGGACGGCGTGAATCCGGCATTGGTGCGCGCGCCGTCGGAGCCGGGCGACTACGAGATCCGCTATGTCGCGCAGGGCGGGGGCGGCCGCGTCGTCACACTGTCGGTGCCGTTGACGGTGACGGAGGCAAATGTCGGGCTGTCATTTGATCCGGACGCGGTGGTTGGAGGGACGATCGAGGTCGACTGGTCGGGGCCAGACGGGCAGGGCGACTATGTCGATATCGTCCCGCGCGGCTTCACCAACACATCCGGGGAGCTTTCCTACGCCTACACCAGCGCCGGCAATCCGGCCGTCATGACTCTGCCGGTGGAAGCGGGCGCGTATGATGTGCGTTACGTGCTGCAGGGTGCGGGCGGGCGGCGCGTCATGGCGGTGCAGGGGCTGACGCTGCAGGCGGCCGAGGCCTCGCTTGCGCCAGCCGCAGGCGGCGGGGTGGCCGGGAGCAATCTGCAAGTGACGTGGACGGGACCGGATGGCAAGGACGATTATGTCGATATCGTCCCGCGCGGCTATACGGAGACCTATGGCGAGATCGGTTATTTCTACACAAAACGGGGCAATCCGTCGGACATTCGCCTGCCGGCCGAGGCGGGCGAGTATGAGCTGCGCTATGTGTTGCAGGGGGCAGACGGGCGGCGCGTGCTGGTCAGCGTGCCGCTGACCGTGACGGCGGAGTAGCAAGCGGGATGCAAAGGCGGCGGCGGGGAGAGTTCACCCTGCCGCCGGACCTTCCGGGCTTCTGGATTCTGGCTGTGACGGCCGACTGGTGACGGCCTGTTGGTATTGGCCTGTTGTTCGGCGCCTACTGGTCGAGGAACTGCTCGTCGAGCGGGCTGTCGGCGCTGCCTTCCGACAGCGAGACCGTGAAGCTCTCAACCGCGCTGACGCCGAAACTCGTCGAGGTGAATGCCGCCTCGCGGATTTCGCGCGTCGTGCCCGGCGTTGTGACTGAGACATAGGCGGCTTCGAGCAGGTCTTCGACGTGATTGTCACGGGCCCGGGCGGTGTTTCCACCGAGGACGACGACGATCAGGCGCTTGTCATCGCGCACGGCGGACGTCATCAGGTTGAAGCCGGACGCGCGGGTGTAGCCGGTCTTCAGGCCGTCAACACCGGCGGTGCGCCCGATCAGCACGTTGTGGCTGCGATAGGTGCGCCCCTCCCAGGTGAAGCTGGGCGTGGTGAAATAGGGGTAGTATTGCGGGTGATTGTCGATCATCGCGTCGGCGAGGCGGGCCATGTCGCGCGCGGTCGAAACCTGGCGGTCATTGGGCAGGCCGGACGCATTGTAGAAGCGCGTGTCGGTCAGCCCGAGCATGCGCGCCTTAACGGTCATCAGGGCGGCAAAACGCTCCTCCGTGCCGCCAAGACGTTCGGCGACGACAACGGCCGCATCATTGGCAGACTTCACGACAAGAGCCTTGATCGCGTCGCCAACGGTGATGGTGGAGCCAGCCTTCAGGCCAAGCTTCGATGCCGGCTGCGACGCGGCGTTGGCCGAGATGAAGAGCGGCTCGTCAAGGCGGACTTCGCCGCTGTTGAGCGCGTCAAACAGCATATAGAGCGTCATCACCTTGGTCAGGGACGCCGGATAGCGCGCCTCGTCGGCATAGCTTTCATGGATGGTTTCAAGCGTGTCGGCATCAATGACGATGGACGCATACTTTTCCTGCGCCAGCGCCGGCGAGAAGGCAGCAAGACCTGCCACACCGACGACAATGGCAGCTTTGGAAAAGCCGAGGATGACACGCGCATGCGTCATGAATGCTGCTCCTACGATGTGCCCGAGATCAAGGTTAGTCTCGCCGCGAAGGGTTAGCCAGCCCTTAACCCCCGTCACAACTGCAAGAAAGTTACCGGTTTCGGCGGTTTCGTCAGGAAAGAAATGACGCGGTGCAGCAAAAAACACTTGCGTTCGCAGGTGCAGCATATTATCTCTGATTCAGACGCCGGGAAGTCTCGGCGAAGCCAAAGCGGTCCAGCGTGCCGCACCAAGCCCTACGGAGACGATCATGGCCCAGTCCAAGCAAGCACCGCAAATGCCGTTCGCGAACTTCGGCGACTTCACCGTCGGCAGCGATGTTGCCCGCAAGTCGTTCGAGCGCTCGACCAAAATGATGACCGAAGTGTCGGCATTCAACAAGCAGAACCTGACCGCCATGACCGAGAGCGCCAAGGTCGCCGGCAAGGCAATGGAAGAAATTTCCGCTCGCGCCGCGGCCTTCTCGAAAGAGAGCGTCGAAGACATGATGTCGACCGGCCGCGCCGTGACCTCGGCCAAATCGGTCAAGGAAGCGATGGAAGTGCAGGCGGAATACGTCAAGACCGCCTTCGACCGCTACCTTGAAGAACTCAATGCGGTCACCGGCCTGATGGCGTCCTCGATGAAGAACTGCTTCGAGCCGCTCAATGCGCAGGCTGGCGAACTGGTTGCAATCATGCAGCGCCGGGTGTAAGCAACCGAAGCTCACTCATGAGCGCGGCACCTCACGGTGCACGCTGCGTAGAGTATGCAATGGCGTAGATTTTCGGAAAGGCCGACCTTAAGGGTCGGCCTTTCTTTTTGCGTGCACGCTTTTGCGGCCCACCCATTTGCCACCACGCCTTTTTTCGCGCGCTTCATCGCGGTTTGTGAGCGCCGGGCCAGCGAATGCCGGCGTTTTTTGCTGTTGCAGCGACCAAGGCTGTTCAACGCACCGTGAGACCCTACATAGTAGAACGATGACAACACGCATGGATTCCCCGCTGGACTTCCGCACGCTGGTGACGCGCGCCAAACCCAATGATTGCCTCATGCTGCCCGATGGGCTGGGCGAACCGGGTCGCGCCCACCTTTCGGCCAAGGTGTTCCAGGTGACGCCGGCGGCCCTGTTCGACGCGGTGAAGGCCGTGGTCACGGAGACCAAAGGCGCGGAAAAGATCGAACTCGATGCGGACTCGCGATACCTTCGCTATGTTGCGGTGACGCGCGTCCTGCGGTTCAGGGATGATGTCGACATTGCCGTGTTCGAAGCCCCCGGCGAGGGGGCTGCGCTGGCCATTTATTCGCGGTCGCGGATCGGGCACTCCGATCTCGGGACCAATCAGAAACGGGTGCTGGGACTGCAAGATGCAGTTGCCGCCAAGATTGTGTCTTGAAAGCGCCGCGAAGCGCAATCAGGCTCAAGGATGAAGCAGACGAGTGAAAGATGAACAAGTGGACCATTTCATCACACGATCAGTCACCATTTCCCTCCTGGGACAGAACGCTTCGCCCTCGGGCAAGCGGGCCGGAAGAGGATGGCGACGGGGAGGACGGGATTGGTTCGGAAACGGGCATCGCAACCCGCGTCCGGACAAAAACCAAGCGGCCGTCCCTGTATCGTGTGCTGCTTCTGAACGACGATTACACGCCGATGGAATTCGTCGTTTTTATCCTGGAGAGTTATTTCAACAAGGGACGGGAGGAGGCCTACCGCATCATGCTCCACGTCCATCAGACAGGCGTGGGTGTATGCGGCATCTACACCTACGAAGTGGCCGAGACGAAGGTCGCACAGGTGCTGGACATCGCGCAGAGGAATGAACACCCGCTGCAGTGCGTTATGGAAAAGGAAGACTAGCTAACAGGTGAAACTTGCCCTCATTGACCCCCAGTCTTGAACGTGCCCTGGAAAGGGCTCTGACATTCGCCAGCGAGCGCGACCACGAATATTCGACGCTCGAACACTTGCTGCTCGCTCTCATCGATGATGAGGACGCGGCCGAAGTGATGAAGGCCTGCAAGGTCGATCTCGACAAGCTGCGCGTGGACCTCACGCGGTATGTCGATGACGAACTGAGCAACCTCATCGTTGAAAACCGCAATGGCGAAGTGGTGCCGACGGCCGCGTTCCAGCGTGTCGTCCAGCGGGCCATCCTGCATGTGGAGAGCTCGGGACGTGACCAGGTTTCGGGGGCGAACCTGCTTGTCTCGATCTTCTCCGAACGCGAAAGCCATGCTGCTTATTTCCTGAAAGAACAGGACATGAGCCGGTATGACGCGGTGAATTACATTGCGCACGGCCAGGCCAAGAAGCCCGGCCTGTCGCAGACGCGGCGCGTTCGCGGCTCAGCCGACACGCCGGAGGAAGAGAACACAAAGTCCGACACCGAGGCGCTCGATGCCTACTGCGTCAACCTCAACGAGAAGGCGCGGCAGGGCAAGGTTGATCCTCTGATCGGGCGCGACAAGGAATTGCGTCGCTGCATCGAGGTGCTGTGCCGCCGGTCGAAGAACAATCCGCTGCTGGTCGGCGATCCGGGGGTCGGCAAGACCGCCATCGCCGAGGGCCTCGCCAAGCTGATCGTCGACGGCGACGCGCCGGAAATCCTGCAGGACTCGGTGATCTACTCGCTCGACATGGGCGCGTTGCTGGCCGGGACGCGGTATCGCGGTGACTTTGAGGAACGGCTGAAGAGCGTGATGAAGGAACTGGAAGGCCTCGACAAGGCCATCCTCTTCATCGACGAGATCCACACGGTGATCGGCGCGGGAGCAACCTCGGGCGGCGCGATGGATGCGTCCAACCTCCTGAAGCCGTCACTGCAGAGCGGCACGCTGCGTTGCATGGGCTCGACCACGTTCAAGGAATACCGCCAGCACTTCGAGAAGGACCGCGCGCTCGCACGCCGGTTCCGCAAGATCGACGTGGTGGAGCCGACGGTGCCGGACGCCATCGAGATCCTGCGCGGCCTGCGCAGCCGTTACGAGGAGTTCCACGCCATCCGCTACACCGACGACGCGCTGAAGGCGGCGGTGGAACTGGCGGCGCGCTACATCACCGACCGCAAGCTGCCGGACAAGGCCATCGACGTGATCGACGAAGCCGGCGCGACGCAGTGGCTGCTGCCGGAAGATCAGCGGGCCAAGGTGATCGGCACGACGGAGATCGAGGCTGTCGTGGCCAAGATTGCGCGTATCCCACCCAAGCAGGTCAGCTCCGACGACCGGCTGGCCCTGCAAAATCTCGACAAGGACCTCAAGCGGGTCGTGTTCGGGCAAAACCAGGCCATCGAGGCGCTGTCCTCGGCGATCAAGCTGGCGCGGGCGGGCCTGCGCGAGCCGAACAAGCCGATCGGCTCCTACCTGTTCACTGGTCCGACCGGCGTCGGCAAGACCGAAGTGGCCAAGCAACTGGCGTCCATCATGGGCGTGGAACTGACCCGGTTCGACATGTCGGAATACATGGAGCGCCACACGGTCTCACGGCTGATCGGCGCGCCTCCGGGCTATGTCGGCTTCGATCAGGGCGGACTTCTGACCGATGCCGTCGATCAGCATCCGCACTGCGTGCTGCTGCTCGACGAGATCGAGAAGGCCCATCCGGAGATCTTCAACATCCTGCTCCAGATCATGGACAACGGGACGCTGACGGACACCAACGGCAAGAAGATCGACTTCCGCAATGTGGTCCTCATCATGACCTCGAATGCGGGTGCATCGGACGCGGCCAAGGAGAGCATCGGCTTCGGACGTGGCAAGCGGGACGGCGAGACGGAGGAGGCGCTGAAGCGCTTCTTCACGCCGGAATTCCGCAACCGCCTCGACGCGATCATCCCGTTTGCGCCGCTCGGCCAGGACGTGATCGAGCGTGTGGTCGAGAAGTTCGTGCTCCAACTGGAAGCGCAGCTCGCCGACCGGCACGTGACGATCGAACTGACCGGGGATGCGCGGCGCTGGCTGGCCAAACGCGGCTACGATCCGGACATGGGCGCGCGGCCGCTCAGCCGCGTCATCCAGGAGCACGTCAAGAAGCCGATGGCGGAGGAGTTGCTGTTCGGCGTCCTCGCCAAGGGCGGCACGGTGCGGGTGGATGTGGACCGCAAGGATGAGGGCAAGCTCGCCTTTGAGTATTTCCCCGACCCCGCCCCGGCAGAGGCTGAGGAAGGCGCATCGGAAAGCGCGTAAGGCGTTCCGGCGTCTGGCCTGACATGAAAAACAGCCCCGGCCATCCTGCGATGGCCGGGGTTTTTCGTTTGGGCCGGGTCCGGTGTCAGCCCGTCTTATCGGGCTCGTCAATCAGGCCCGGGGATAAGGGGCGTGAATCAGGGGCGTGAATAGGTCAGGTCGGCGCTGCCGCGCTGGCCCATCACCATTCGAGGGTCGGCAGGGTTGAAAATTCCGAGGCACCAGCCTTCGTTGACCGGCATGTCGCGGTTCCAGTCGAAGGCCATGCGGCGGTGGGCGATCCGCCACTCGCCGCCGCGCCGTTCAAAGCGGTCGAACAGACGGCCGCCGGTGAGTGTGTCCTGCGGCGTACCGGACTTGTCCTCGAAACGGGCGAAGGTCAGCACATAGGTCTCGACATGTGCGGTGGTCATGCCGGCGTCGAATTCGATGTGAGAGGAGGCAAGATAATGGGCCATCGGATGCTTTAAGAGGGCCATGCGCTGCATCGCGCCGTCGACATAGGCGCGGGCGGGGCCGGAATAGGCGCTGCCATGCTCCTCGATGGCGTCGTCATGATAGCACGAATGCAGTAGCGGGCCGTCGGCACGGTCGACGCCGCGGGCATAGCGGGCGAGGACGTCGAGAATGTCCTGTCTGGCGAGCAGGGTGGCGGGCGTGTTGGCATAGGTCATGTGGTGTCCTCAGTTTTCCCCGCGGGCAGCGCGAAGGCGCGGGCCGTCGGCCCAGGTGGCGTGGGTGCCGCTGGAAATGCGGTGCGGCAGGATGATGCGGCAGACGGGGCCGTCCTCGATATTGGCAGCGTCGATGAGGACGCATTCGGAGCGGTTCTCCACCATGTCGGTGACGAAACTGATGAGGTAGCCGTCATCCTCCGACGTTGCACCGATGCGGGGGGCGAAGGGGGTCTCGCTGGCATACCGGCCCTCACCAAACCCCAGCGAGGTTGACGCGCCGGTGTCGAAGTCATGCTTGACGAGGCCGTTGAACAGGAACCAGCCCGGCTTGGTGGTGGTGGAGTAGAGGTAGCGGTTGCGGCGGCCGCCATATTCGGCGTTGTAGGAGCCAAATTCGAGGATGCGGTCGTCCAGATGGGTCTCGTGGACAGCGCCCGTCTTCAGGTTGAAGCGCCAGCGATGCAGCTTCGGCTTGAAGGAGTGCTCATCGACATAGGCCATCAACTGCCCGAGGCGGGGGTCGTCGAAATCATGGGCGAGCGGGCGCGGGGCGGGGTCTTCCTGGAAATAGCCGTCGAGGACGATTTCATCGCCCTCCTCATAGGCGTTCATCCAGTGCAGCACATAGGTCGGCGCGGCCTCGAACCAGCGGATCTCGGAGGGCTGGCCATAGCGTGGGATGATCGCGAACCGGGTCGGCAGGTCCGGATAGAAACGCGCGGCATGGCGGCCACGGGCAAGGACGGCCGGATCCCAGAACAGCGGCAGGTCGGCGATGATGGAATAGTTCTTCGTGAAGGCCATGTCGTGCGGCAGGCGCGGGCCGGGCAGGGGCACGGGGATGTAATGGCGCAGGCGATTGTCCGGCCCGACAACGCCGTAATGCATGAAGGGGGCTTTGGTGGAGTAGTTGAAGAACAGCAGCTCCCCGGTCTCTTCATCGACCTTCGGGTGGGCGGAGATGCCATCCGGCGGCACCCAGCCCTCTGTGCCGAGCGTTTCCAGCGTGTAGGGATCGACGCGGTAGCCCTCGCCGCACTGATAGAAGGTGGAGAGAATATTGCCGGCATGGACGACGACATCGGTGGAGGAGCTGTCCTTGATCATGCCGTGCGCGCCCCAGCCGGGACGCAGCGAGTCGGCCGGGCTGCCGGCAATCCCTGCCCAGAGCGCGCGCCCGGCGCTGGCTTCCTCAAGGAAGCCCTTTGTGCGCACGAAGCGGTTGGCATACTGGGCTCGCCCGCCGCGCAGGCTGATGGCGTGGATCATGCCGTCGCCGTCGAACGGGTGGTAGATGCCGATCGAGCCATGGACCGGGTTTTCGGTGTTGCGGACGTAGACGCCGTCAATATCGTGCGGGATTTCGCCGATCACTTCCATGTCGTCGGCATTGTATTCGTCGAAATTGGGCGTCCAGGCTCCCGACATGTAGGGGTGGCCCTGATCGGGCGGAGAGTGGGGGATGGTCGCTGTCTTGGTGATGGTCATGTTATTTACTGCCCGGTGGATGGAGTCTTGCTGTCGCCCTCGCGCACCCGGCGCGGCAGCATCGGGATGAAGCCGCTGGTGCGGCGGATATAGTCCTCGTATTCGGGGCGCGAACGCTTCATCCGGCGCTCAAGGAGCGCGGCGCCGGACCATTTGACGAGGATGAAGGTCAGAAGGATCGGGCTGATAACGCTGAACAGGCCGGGCGTTGTCTCGGCGGCGATGAGGAAAAGTCCCCACCAGACGCAGGCGTCGCCGAAATAGTTCGGGTGGCGGGTGAAGCGCCAGAGGCCGCGGTCCATCACCTTGCCATGATTGGCGGGGTCGGCCTTGAAACCGGCCATCTGCCAGTCGCCAATGCTCTCAAACAGGATGCCGACGATGGCGAGACCTGCGCCGATGAAGGCGAGCGGGCCAAGGGCGGCTGGCACGGCGGACACCTGGCCGAGCTGGACCGGCAGGGAGACCAGCCAGAGCAGCACGCCCTGCATCAGGAAGACGTTGCGCAGCGTCATCTGGTGGACCTTGCCCGGCTCGGCGCGCCGCAGCATGGCGACATAGCGCTTGTCCGGCCCCTCCTTGCGCCAGCGCCACAGGAGATAGCCGGCCAGTCGGATGCCCCACACGGCTGTGATGGCGAGGAGGAGGAGACGGCGCGGCTCGGCACCATCCGGCGTCAGCGCGAAAGTGACCCCGGCGACGACGATGAAGCCGGCCGCCCAGAAGCTGTCGATGAAGCTGACGTCATTGATGCGGATGCTGATCAGCCAGAGCACGATCATGCAGGCGATGAGAACGGCGAAATTGGTGGCGAGAAGGATGGCGATCTCGGTCATTCGGACCTCGCTGGGGCTGCGGTGAGGGGGTGGGCCGGGGCCAGGTCGATCACGCCGGGGGGCGCGGGGTCGGCGTAGAGGGCTTCGACGGCGTCGGCG
>JBGSUF010000382.1:0-3178 GCA_041736285.1 Hyphomonadaceae bacterium
TGCGCCGCCTCAGCGCCGCCGTGGCGCGGGCCGGGATCGACGTCAAGGTGCGCTATCGCCCGTTCCAGCTCGACCCCGGCGTCCCGGAGGCCGGTCTGCCGTATCGGGACTACATGGCCGCCAAATTCGGCCCGGAGACCGCAGGTCAGCGCAGCCGCTTCTCCGCCATGCGCGATGCACTGGAAGCCTATGGGGAGGCTGAGGGCATTCCCTTCCGCTTTTCGGGCATTCCGATGCGTCCGAACACGATCAACGCGCATCGTCTCGTCCGTTGGGGACAGGGGCAGGGCGTCGGTCACGCGGTGAAGGAGGCCCTCTTTCGCGCATATTTCACCGATCACCGCGACATTGGCGACACCGCCACGCTCATCGAGATCGGCCATGGCGCAGGCCTGCACCGCGACGTGCTCGGCACGCTCTACGCCTCCGAAGCGGACGCTGGCGAAACCCGCGCCGAAGAAGCCCGCTACCGCGCGCTCGGCATTTCAGGCGTGCCGACCTTCATCGCCGGTGGACGCTACGCCATTCAGGGTGCGCAGGAGGTGGACGTGCTGGCCACTTTCCTCGGCGATGCAAGGTCTCGCCTCACAACCCCATGAGGGCTCCTCTGCCCGTTGGCCTACGTGCCCGGCCCTAGCTGCCCCTACGTGCCCGGCCTTACGTGCCCGGCAGCTTGATCCGGCCGCCCGAGCGACGCTGCTCGATCACCACATCGCCGCCGCCCGTCGCGCTGTCGCCGGCTTCATTGGCCGACGTGTCACCCGATGACAGCACCGCTTCGGTGATGTCGGACGGCTTGCGCAGGATTTTCGCGGTTTCAAAGTCAACCTGCGCCCGGATCAGGGGGCTGGTGGCCATCGCGTTTGCATCGAGCATGGCGCGCAGTTCGATCGGGCTGGCGTTCAGGCCGACATTGACACCAAAGGTCGAGGACACCGTCTGCAGCGACGGATCGAATTCCGGCGGGCGGGCCTCGGTCGCGGACGGCGGGCGCAGCGCGTATTCCGGCGGCACCGTGAGCGGCGCCTTGGTCAGCACGCGGAACTCGTCCGGCGTCGTCCTCCCACCGCCCGTGGATGAGCATGCCGACACCGAAGTCAGTGCAACAGCGAGCGTCGCAGTCAGGGCTATCGTCTTCATCTGGCGTATTCCTTCGAGTTGGCAGACAGCCCCTGTCAGGGCGTTGAGTCCGTTGGCGCAGCCTGCGCTTTTTCCCTGCGCGATACTATGAACTGATCCACAAACAGCAAGATGGCTCCGACAGTAATGGAGGCATCGGCAATGTTGAAGACCCAGCGGAACCAAAGGTCCGAAAAGTCGATGAAATCTATGACAGCTCCGTAAAGCGCGCGGTCGATCATGTTACCGATCGCCCCGCCCACCACCAGCGCCAGCGACAGAAGCGTCACCCGGCTGCTCGTGCGGGTCATCCACACGGCAAAGATCGTCGCAATCACGCCCGACAGTGCAAACAGGAACCAGCGCGCGACACCCTGCGCCTCGAACGCGCCAAAGGAAATGCCGCGATTCCAGACCATTGACAGGTTCATCGGCCCGGCCACCACGACCTGCCCGCATTCGGCCGGCGCGTTGAGGCAGCCAAGCGCGTTGAACAGGTCCGGATGAGCGAGGATCAGCGACTTGGTCCACTGATCAAGCCCGATAATCACCGCGACAAGCGCCGCGCCCATGACCAGCCAGAGCTTCATGCTTCGTGCTTCAGCCATTCAGCGCCTCCCATTCCATCACGGCCTGCGCATCACGCGGGGTGATGTCCGGATATCCTGCCACGGCTTCCGCCGGATCGAAATACTTCCATGAGCGCGCACATTTGACGCCAGCCGCCCGCATTGGCTCGACCCCGACGCCCTCAACCTCGTCCAGCGTGAACGCCCCCGTCCCGGATTGGCCGAGCGACAGGTCAGCCCCCGAAGTGATGAAGATCTCCGCCGCATCCTCACCGTCAAATGCGGCCAGAAGCTGCGCGTTCGCGATGAAGACGCGCGGGCTGGATTCCAGCGATGCGCCGATCCGCTTGTCGCGCCGCTCCACCTCAAGCGCGCCCGTCACCACGCGGCGCACCCTGAAGATGCTCGCCCACTGCGCCGCCAGCGCCTCATCGCGCCAGGCCGCCGGTGTCTCGGGAAACTGCATCAGATGGACGCTGTCGGCCTGCCCCGCCCAGCGCGAATGGCCGAACGCCTCCTCGGTCGTGAACGGCATGACCGGCGCAAGCCACACCAGCAGCCGCTCCAGAACCTTGTCCATCACCGTCCGGTTGGACCGCCGCCGCACTGTCGATGGCGCATCGCAATAGAGGCTGTCCTTGCGGATGTCGAAATACACCGACGACAGGTCCACCACGCAGAAATTGATCAGCGCCGCCATGATTTTCTTGAAATCATACGCCGCATAAGCCTCCCGGACGAGCCCGTCGAGCTCCGCCAGCCGGTGCAGCATCCAACGGTCAAGGCCCGGCATGTCCGCCGCATCGACGCTTTCGGCCGCATCAAAACCGTCCACCGCCCCCAGCAGATACCGGATCGTGTTGCGCAGCTTGCGATAGGTCTCGACATTGGCCTTCAGGATTTCATCGGAGATGCGCAAGTCCTCGGTGAAGTCCGACGACGCTGCCCATATGCGAAGGATCTCGATGCCATACTTGCCAGCCACCTCCAGCGGCGACACCGTGTTGCCGAGCGATTTGGACATCTTGCGCCCGTCGCCATCGACCACGAATCCATGCGTCAGCACGGCTTTGTAAGGTGCAATCCCCCGCGTCGCGCAGCTCTCCAGCAGCGAGGACTGAAACCACCCGCGATGCTGGTCGGAGCCTTCCAGATAGAGGTCGGCTTTGCCGGTCGCCTCGTCGATGACGCCGCGTTGGCGCAGCGCGAAGGCATGCGTCGTGCCGCTGTCGAACCACACGTCCAGAACGTCCGTCACCTTGGTCCACGCCGCCGGGTCGACGCCCTCAAGGCCCTGCAGGAAGTCTTCCGGCGCGGCATTGAACCATGCTTCGACGCCGCCCGCCTTCACCGCCTCGATGATGCGCGCATTGACCGTCTGCGCCTGCCCGGCATCCAGCGCCGCCGTATGCGGACGGCCCTGCGCGTCCACCAGCACGGTGATCGGCACGCCCCAGTTGCGCTGGCGCGAGACCAGCCAGTCGGGCCGC
>JBGSUF010000396.1:0-4134 GCA_041736285.1 Hyphomonadaceae bacterium
GCGGCCCCGGTGTTCGATCCGTCCGGCATGGCCCCGGCCCCGCGCCGGCCCGGCGTCCACACCTTCACCGATATCGACCCGGCCGAGGTCGCCGCCTTCATCGACTGGTCGCCCTATTTCATGAGCTGGGACCTGGCCGGGCGCTTCCCTGCCATCCTGACCGACGAGATTGTCGGCGAGGCGGCCAGCGACCTCTGGCGAGACACCCAGCCCATGCTGGAACGCATCATCGGCGAGAACTGGTTTTCCCTGAAGGCCGTCTGCGGCGTCTGGCCCGCGCAGCGCGAGGGCGACGACATCCTCGTCAGCCCCGGCCAGCCCGGCATTGGCGCAGTGCTCCACACCATCCGCCAGCAGATGGAGAAGACCAATCAGCGCGGCAATATCGCCCTCGCCGACCTCATTAGTGATGGCCCCGGCGACCATGTCGGCGCCTTCTGCGTCACGGCCGGGCCGCAGGCCGACGCCATCGCGAAGGACTATGAGGCGAAGGGAGACGACTACAGCGCCATCATGGTCAAGGCGCTCGCCGACCGCTTCGCCGAGGCGCTGGCCGAATGGCTGCATGCCCGCGTGCGGCGCGAGATCTGGGCCTATGCGCCGGACGAGGACTTGAACAATGCCGACCTCATCGCCGAGAAGTATCGCGGCATCCGCCCGGCCCCCGGCTATCCGGCCCAGCCTGACCACACCGAGAAAGCGACCATTTTCGACCTGCTCGGCGCCGAAGCCGCCACCGGCGTGACGCTCACGTCAAGCTATGCCATGCACCCGGCCCCGTCCGTCTCCGGCCTGTATTTTGGCCACCGCGACGCCAGCTATCTGTCGGTCGGCCGGATCGACCGCGATCAGGTGGAGGACTATGCCGCCCGCAAGGGATGGGACATTCGCACGGCGGAGCGCTGGCTTGCGCCGATCCTCTCTTATGATCCCTACGCGCTGGAATCGACAGTCGCTTAGGCTGCGACCCCGAATCGCGCAATTATTTCAATCTGATTTTCAGATCACATCCATCACCTTGTCGTTTTCAGGTGACCGGATAAAGCGTGTTTCGGCTGTGTGCGCCGGATCGTTGGCCCGGGGCGCGCGACACGCAACCAAAATGCCACAGGGGGGGCCGATGAACACGGACCTGATCATCGCAACCATCGTCTCGCCGGTCGTGCTCTTCTTCATACTCGGCCTCGTCGCCGCGCTGCTGCGTTCGCAGATGACCATACCGGAAGCCTTCGCCAAGGGCCTCGCCATCTATCTGATGATGTCGATCGGCCTGAAGGGCGGGGTGGCGATGTCGCAGAGTGAACTCACGCTGGAACTCGGCCTCGTCATGCTGGCCGCCGGGACGCTGTCTTTCCTCCTGCCGGTCATCGCGTTTGCGGCCCTGCGCCTCACCACCGGCCTCGGACGCATCGACGCGGCCGCGACCGCTGCGCACTACGGCTCCATCTCCATCGTGACCTTCGTGGCCGCCACACAGGCGCTGACATTTGTCGGCCTGACGAGCGATGGCTATCTCGTCGCCGCCGCCGCCCTGATGGAGACGCCCGCCATCATCTCCGCCCTGATCATCGTCGGCATGAAGCGCCGGACGACAGGCGAGGCCAGCGCCGCCAGCACCGGCACCGAAGCGCAGGATCGCGGCGAGCTTTTCCGGGAAGTCCTCCTGAACGCGTCCATCGTCGTCCTTGTCGGCGCGCTGGCCATCGGCTGGATCACCGGTGAGCGCGGCATTGCGGCGGTCGCCCCCTTCTTCGTTGCGCCTTTCCAGGGCGTGCTCTGCCTCTTCCTCCTCGACATGGGCCTTGCCGCCGGGAAGGGCCTGCGCCGCGGCTGGCGGGAACTGAAACCCGGGACGCTGGCCTTTGCCATCTACATGCCGCTGATTTCGGCCAGTATCGCGACCGGCGTTTGCGCCCTGCTCGGCCTCAGCGCAGGCAACGCCGCCCTGCTCATCACGCTGGCCGCGTCGGCCTCCTACATTGCCGTTCCGGCGGCCATGCGTCTTGCACTTCCGGAGGCGCGGCCCTCAATCTACCTCACCCTCTCGCTCGGGGTGACATTCCCCTTCAACATCACCCTTGGCATTCCACTTTACATCATGCTCGGGCAGTGGGTCGGCGCATAAACCAAGTCGATCAGAATCTTGACGCAACGCGCTGAAGTGAAAAGAAAGACGAACGCTTCAGGATAACGGGACAAGGCCAATGGAAACGCGCAAACGCCTCGAAATCATCATCGAATCCATGGCCCAGCGCCGGGCCTGTACCATATTGGAGGAGGTCGGCGTGACGGGCTACACCGTCTTCTACGCCCTCGCCGGCTATGGCCGTGGCCAGCGTTGGTCGCGTGATACCGACATCTCCGACGCCAGCGACATGGTGATGATCGTCTCCATCAGCGATGAAGCGACCATCAATTCGGCCTGCGAACGCCTGATGAAGCTCCTTTCCCGTCAGATGGGCGTGCTCAGCGTCAGCGACGTCGCCGTCATGCGCCCCGAACAGTTCTGACGGCAGGCCCGGTCACGGACGGGCGACGGGCGCGGACGGGCGACGGGCCTGTGCTCATGCCTATTCGTCGGCCTCGTTTTCCGCTTTGCCGGGCAGGTATAGCGTATCACCATTAAACGTGATCGTGTCCGGGGCGGGCTGTCCGCGCCGCCAGCCCTTGTCATCTGCGTGGACGAACACTCGGATCGTGCGGCCATCATCGAAGGTCAGCGTCATCCAGTTGCCCTCCACGGCGTAAGTGCCGGTGCCCCCATCGCTGCGCGAGGAGGAGCCGCCGCCAACCGCCCCGCCGAGGAACGGGTCGGGCGAAATCATGACCGTGGAGGTCGAACTGGACCGCCATGCAAATCGCCCGTCGCGGGACAGCGCATAGCCTTCCTCGAAATTGGTGCTGATGCCGGTGTTCAGCGCGCCGTTATAGCGCGCCCCGTCGGAGGAATAGAACGCATCCACCCGCAGCCCGGTCATCGGGGCAAGGCGGAAATGGTCCTGCTCGTCGATCTGGAGATTGCGCCCCTTCTTCGCCAGCGGCAGCCATTCGCCCCACTCGCCGAAATCCTCTTCCATCCGGATCTGGCTCCCGCGCACCTCGTAATGGAGGCAGACTCGGCGGCCGGACGGCGATGTGCGGCTGCAGTCGATGCCCTCGCCGAAGTCTTCAGGGTCGATGTCGGAATAGTTTCCATCGGGGAAAAAGGTCAGGATACGGGTGTTGAGGCCGAACAGGATCAGGCCGTTCATGCCGACGCCCGTCATGCCGAAGCTGCTGGTTGTGTAAATTCCCTCCAGCCCGCCGGCTCCCGGTGGTTTTCCAGCCGGGTCCGGGCCATAGACCGCGGGAGGCCGGGCCGGTCGCCCGGCACAGCGCCTTCGGGTGCTCCTCGGTAGAGTACAGGAAGGCTGAGCTTTTGTTGATTTCCTCATAGACCTTCAACTCGCGATTGCCGAAATCGTCTTCGGAATAATCGCCCTGCCACCCGGACCATGGCCCCGACGTGAACTGCGCATCGACGAATCGCGCGCCATGCCAGTCGATCTCGCCGTCGATCCTGAACCGCCCGCGATCAGCGCCGATGCCGTAGAAGCCCGGCCCGATCGTGACCTCCTGGGTGCGCCCTTCCACGGTCTGGCAACTCATCGTGCCGGGCTGGAGCATGGTGCGGGAGATCTCAAGGCGAAAATTGTCCGCCATCGGCCCTTGCTGCACACAGACCAGCGGGGCGAATGGCTCACGAATGTCGACCTCGAAGCGTTGGCCGAAGGTATTGTAGTAGACCTCCGACAGGCTGTTGCTGCCGCTTCCATCGAGCGGCCCGACGAAACGGTAGGCGATGTCGCCGTCATCAATGGTGCGATAATAGCGTCCCTGCACCGAAGCCCGCCCGCCATCGGTCCATGTGTAGCGCCCGCCCGGCGCAACGCTCAGCACGCCGCGCCGCTGCAACGACACCTCGCTCCCGTCGCCGGTCTGAAAGCAGTCGAAATCGTCCGGCAACAGGTCGTTCTCCGGATCAATGCCGAGACGCACCGCCTCGGGATAGTTGATCCTGGCGCGGCTCTGCGTGAGCCGTCCCCCCTCCGGCGTGCCGGGCGCCGTGGTGGAGGCACGCGGCCTCGCTGCGCC
>JBGSUF010000403.1:0-2835 GCA_041736285.1 Hyphomonadaceae bacterium
TTGGCGAGATCGCCCGGGCGGCGCTGGCCGACGCGTGAAGCCCCCCCCCCGGAAACCCTGTCCGGCCGGAAATGGCCTGACAGGGTCTTTTGGTGGGCCAGGGCGGGTGCGGGGGCGGCGGCCTCCCGTCACGCGGTTCAGGCGTTTACAGATCAAGCAGGCGTTCCCCGATCAGGCGCTCTTGAACGTGTCGCTCTTGAACACGCCGGATTGGCTCCCTCGATCCGTCGCGGTTCAAGACCCCGTTTCAAAACCCCTTTGTGAAACGGGGCGCGAAACCGGGTGTGGATTAGCCCTCGCAGGCACCGACGCGGCGGCCGCTCATCGTGGCATTGATGGCGATGGTGCCCATGCCCGGCTGTTCCCCGTTGAGGGAGATGAGCGCCTCTGACGTGTCACCACCATTGCCGGTCGACAGGGAGACATCGCCATTCATCATCATGCCATCAGAGTTGCAGGTCATGGAGAAGGACATTGTGGTGCCGGTCTGCTGCAGGTTGGAAACGGTGCAGCCCTCGCGACTGACATCGTCAGGGCTGAAGGTCGCATTTTCCGGGGTCACGCATTCTTCGACCGTCTCGGTCTGGGCGGGGATGTCCATCGCCTGGCCGTTCATGTTCATCTGCATGGCCATATTGGTGGTGTATTCCCACTTGCCGGGATTGATCGTCATGCCGGCAGACTGCGCATGACCACCGCCGGCGAGGACAAGGGCGGCGGCAACGGAAAGGGTAAGCATTCGCATGGACGAAATTCCTTGGTGAATAGGCCTTGTGGGCGCTCCTGATGATGACGAGACGCTAGCGGCGGTTTTCACCAAATGCCATCACCAGCGCTGCAAATGCCGCGAAAATGCCACAAAGCGGCAATGCGCCAGTGCAGCAGACCGGACACCCAGCCCGGCGCAGCACCGGGTCAGGCGCGGTCCTCGGCCATGTATTGCTCGCGGTCGATCTCGTTTTCCCAGACCGCAACGGTGGTTGCGACGGCCACGTCTCCGGTGATGTTGGTCACCGTGCGGGCCATGTCGAGGATGCGGTCGAACGGGAAGAGAAGCGCGATGATGAGCACCATGTTCTCCCCCTCCACCCCGATCACCGAAAGCGTTGTGGCGGCAAGGAAGAGGCTGACCGACGGGATGCCGGCCGTCCCGATGGAGACCAGCGTGGCCATCAGCGCGACCATGAAATAGTCGCCGATCGAGAGGTCGATGCCGAGCGCCTGGGCCGCGAACAGGGCGATAAGCCCCTGATAGAGCGCCGTGCCATCCATGTTGACCGTTGCGCCGAGCGGCAGGACGGAGGAGGCGACCGGCTTGCCGATGCCGAGATTGTTGGTCGCGCAGGCAATGGTGACCGGCAGCGTCGCGTTGGAGGAGGCTGTGGAGTATGCCACCGCCTGCGCGTCCGTGATGCCGCGGAAGAAGGGAAGAAGCGGCAGGCGGGCGACGAACTTGATCAGGCCGCCATAGGTGAAAAGAATGTGCAGGGCGCAGGCGATGTAGAGCGCAGCCGTCATCTTGCCGAGGACGACCAGCACTTCCAGCCCCTGCGTGGCCATCACGAAGGTCATCAGCGCGAGCACCCCGAACGGGGCCGTCTCCATCACGATGAGGGTGAGCTTCATCACCGCCTCGGCGGCGCTGTTGATGGCATCGCCAATGGGTTTGCCGGCCTCGCCCGACATCAGTATCCCGACGCCGAACAGGATGGCGAAGAAGATGATCTGGAGCACTTCGCCGCGGGCCAGCGCCTCGACCGGGTTGGTCGGGATGATGGCGAGCAGCCGGTCGACAAGGCTTGCAGGTTCGGTCGCGAGACGGTCGCCGAATTCCTTCATCGCTTCGGGTGTGACGGTGCCGAGGTCTGCGCCCGCGCCCGGCTGTATGATCAGGCCCATGGCGAGGCCGAACATCACGGCAAACCATGTGGTGACGAGATACAGGCCGATGGCTCGCCCGCCGAGGCTGCCGAGCTTGGCCGGATCGCCCATGGCGAGGACGCCGGCCACCAGCGTCGTGAAGATCAGCGGCACGACCAGCATGCGGATCAGGTTGATGAAGGCCTGCCCGAAGGGATTGAACCACTGCCGCGCAATCTCCGCGCCGCGATCACCGAGGCCATAATGCAGGCCAAGGCCGATGACCGCGCCGATGACGAGGCCGAGCATGACGCGCTTCCAAAGGTCGATCCTGAACCAGCCGCTCATCCATGCCCCCGATTTCATCTCTTGCCAGAGCGCGGGAGCCTAAAGCCGTTCGGGCCGCTGTCAACGCTGCGCCGGGCCGCCCCCCGGCGTGTCGCAGGGGAAATGAGGCAGGATGCGGCGCCGCGCCCTGGTGATTTCGAACTCCTGCCCCGGCAACGCCCCGTCAAAGCCTTGATCTTGCGTCAGCAATCGGGTCAGTAGAGGGCAAATGGGAGAACGCTGATGCCGACACTGGCTCTTGTCGATGACGACGAAAACATCGTCGCTTCACTGAAGATGTTCTTTGAGGCGGAGGGATATAATGTCCGCGCCTATCATGACGGGCTGACGGCTCTGGCGGCGCTGACCGATGCGCCGCCCGACATCGCCATCCTCGACATCAAGATGCCGAAGATGGACGGGATGGAGCTGCTCAAGCGGCTGCGCCAGACGACGGACATGCCGGTGATCTTCCTGACGTCGAAGGACGAGGAGATTGACGAGGTGATCGGGTTCAACATCGGCGCCGACGATTTTGTCCGCAAGCCGTGCTCGAACCGGCTGCTGGCCGAGCGCGTCAAGGCGGTGCTGCGCCGGGGCCAGCCCAAGGATCCGACCGCCGTGCCGAAGGAGCCGGATGCGCGCGCT
>JBGSUF010000379.1:0-1658 GCA_041736285.1 Hyphomonadaceae bacterium
CCGCCCGCTCTCGCCCCGTCTTGGCCCGTCCCCGTCTTGATCGGCCCCGTCTTGGCCGGCCCGGTCTTGCGCTGGCGAGCAGGCTGGCCCATGTCAGGGGTTCGACAATGGACGTCAGGAGATTAGGGCATGCCCGCGACCACCGCACCCAACGAGGCCTGCAGCGTTCCCACCCTCGGGCGTATCCCTCCGGTCTGGCCGCGCCTGCGCCAGGACGCGGCTACCGTTGCGGGCGGTGAGCCCATTCTCGCCAGCTATCTCCACGCCGCCATTCTCCAGCATTCCCGCCTGCAGGACAGCCTCTCCTACCATCTCGCCCAGAAGCTTTCCGGCACCGAGCTGAACGCGCTCCAGCTGCGGGAAATCTTCGAGGAAATGTACGAGTGCTGCCCCAACCTTGAGGACATTGCCGCCCTCGACATGCAGGCTGTCGCCGAGCGCGATCCGGCCTGCCGCTCCCTCCTCCAGCCCTTCCTCTATTTCAAGGGCTTTCAGGCGCTGCAATCCTACCGCGTCGGCCATGCGCTCTGGAACTCCGACCGCAAGGATCTCGCCCTCTATATCCAGAGCCGCGTCAGCCAGCTTTTCGGCGTCGACATCCACCCCAAGGCGCAGATCGGTCATTCGGTGATGATCGACCACGCTTCGGGCGTCGTGATCGGCGAGACGGCCGTGGTCGGCGATGGCTGCTCTCTCCTCCACTCCGTCACCCTCGGCGGGACCGGCAAGGAGCGCGGCGACCGCCATCCCAAGATCGGGCGCGGCGTTCTGATCGCGGCCGGGGCCAAGGTGCTCGGCAACATCACCGTTGGCGATGAGGCGCGCATTGCCGCTGGCAGCGTCGTGCTGGAGGACGTGCCCGCCGGTTGCACCGTTGCCGGCGTGCCGGCCCGCCTTGTCGGCCAGTGCAAAGAGCCTGCGCGCACGATGGACCAGTCCCTGCCCGCCGGTGGTGCAGACACACAATCCGGCGCAACATGATGAAGCCGTCAGTTTCCTTCCGCCGCGGCCTGCGCTAGACAAGTGGCGATCTCAGAAGGATGACAGCCATGCCCCGTATTGCCTTCATGCTTGCACTGCCAGCGCTGCTCATAAGTGTTTCCGCCTGCGGTCTGCGCGGCGACCTTGAGCGCCCCGGCCCGCTGTTCGGCCCGATCGAGGGCGATGCCCCGGAGGCTGAACTCGTCGGCGCGACCGAGCCGTTCGAGGACGAGCCGGACGCCAATCGCGAGCCGCGCTTCAACGAGTTTGGCGGCGTCATCCCGAACGCTGCGCCGAGCGAACCCGTCGAAGAAGGCGGCCTCGCCGCGCCGCAATAAGTCCCGGCGCACGGCGGCCATCGCCGCCCGCCTCCCCCGAAAGCGCCGCGAAGGCCCTAACTGCTGTGCACCATTTCCATTACTCCGGCGGCCGCCTTCACTGCGAGGGAATCGCCCTCGATGTCATCGCCGACACCATCGGCACGCCCGTCTATGTCTATTCCAGCGCAACCCTGCGCAGGCATTACGAGGTCATTGACACCGCCTTCGAGGGACAGACGCGGCTCATCGCATTTTCCGTCAAGGCCAATGGCAATCTTGGAGTCCTCGCGACGCTGGCCGGCCTTGGCGCCGGGGCGGACGTGGTGTCCGGCGGGGAGCTTCGCCGCGCGCTCGCCG
>JBGSUF010000413.1:0-10150 GCA_041736285.1 Hyphomonadaceae bacterium
CCACGGTGTACATCATCCGCTGCGCGAAGGAAGCCACCACGCCTGCCTCGGTCAGCTTGACGCCCTCGCGGTCACCGGCGGCGTTCAGCGGGGCCAGCACGTCGCGTGCGAGTTTGCCGGCCTCCTCAAGAATGGCCGTCACCAGCTCGGGGTCATGCTCGGACAGGCCCTTGAGGCCGGACAGCCGGTCCAGCCCGGCCATCTCCTGCAGCGAAAACTGGATGTCCCGGACGGGGGCGGTGTAGCTCATGTCGTCTCCCTTGCGCAGCGCGCTGTCGCGGATGCATTTCGGTTCCAGCGCATGGCTCATGCACCTTCCGCATGTCAATTATGCGCCTAGCCCTGCCAGCCGTGACTGGCGGAGTATGGCAATTTGTCGCATCAACCCTAGGTCATGTGCGTCGGGGCGACCAGTCCCCCGCACGCGATCAGATACGAGTTTCAACAGAAGGGACAAGACATGCGTTTCATCATGATGGCCGCCGCCGCGGCCGCACTCACCCTCGCCTCCGCCTGCGCGCAGGCAACGGACGATACCGCCGCGACCGAAGCGGTTGCCGCCGCCAACACCTGGGTGGTGGACCCGGCCCACACCTCCATCACCTGGAAGGTCATGCACCTTGGCCTGTCGAACTACACCGCGCGCTTCAGCGATTTCGACGCAACCCTGGTCTTCGATCCGGCCAGCCCCGAGACCGCCTCGCTGAGCGTCACCATCAATCCGTTGTCGGTCGTCACCGACTACACTGGCGACTTCAAGGCCACCCACCCCGACAGCGCTTCGGAATCCTGGGATGAGGAACTGGGCACCGGTGACCGCTTCTTCCGGGGCGATGAATTCCCGCAAATCACCTACACCTCGACCGACATCACCGTCACCGGCGAGAACACCGGCACCGTCACCGGCGACCTGACCTTCCTCGGCGTCACCAAGCCGGTCACTCTCGATGTGACCTTCAACGGTTCGGGCGAATTCTGGGGCACGCAGAAAGCCGGCTTCTCGGCCACCGGCACGATCTCGCGCTCGGAATTCGGTCTGGAAGCCCTCGCCGGCGCCATTGGCGATGACGTCCAGCTCGTGATCGAGGCGGAATTCGCCGCCGCCGCCGCCGAGTAACCCCTGCCGCCACAAACAGGAACGGCCCCTCTCCCAGCCAGCGCCGCACCGGCGCAAGCGCCTGCGGAGGGGGGCCGGACCCTGCTTTCCCGAACCCGCGACCGGCACGAGACCGCCAGCGCGCCTCAGCGCCACGCCGACAGCGAAAAACCGTCGCCTCTCAGTTTGAATATTCAGCCTCCGCATCAGACGAACGTCAGTCACCCCCGCCGTCAGCCAAAACGACACCTGTTGGCCCAAATGCGACGTTGCCCCTAAGTAACTTGAGTATCGTGTTCACTTAGTCGTGTTCACTTAACTGAGGTGACGCGGCGCAGCGTTTCTGTGCTTCACCTAAACTCTATATATTACGCAGGAAATTGAGTATGAACCCTTCTCTCGTTTGGGTACTGTGTCTCTTGATTCTGTTGGCGGGTTGCCAATCTCCTGGCGAGCCTGTGCAAAATCTTCCGCGCTTCGAGACTGTGGCAGCGGGTGACGAATTCCCGGTCGAGGTTCCATCCTCTTTTCGTTCGACGCGGGGCTGGTTGGTGGTCGCCGAGAATCGGACAGGTCCGGGCTCGACAGAGATCAGGTTGCCTGTAGCCATCGTTCACAGTCGGTCCGGGCGCCGTGACGACCCTGTCGTTTACTTGGCCGGGGGCCCCGGAGTGTCAGGCCTTTCTGCGGCAGCCTATCCAGGCGCATACCCCTGGCTGGAGGACCGGGATTTCATCGTTATCGGCCAGCGCGGCACACAGCACGCCAAGCCTGCATTGATGTGTCCGGAGTATCGCAGCGCCATGAGGTCGGGAACCGATGTTTCCGATGCAGTCACAGTCTGTCGGGACCGTCTGACCACTTCGGGCATTGGCGTGGAAAACTACCACAGCCCAGCCAGCGCCGCCGATCTCGAGGATCTTCGCCGATTGTTGGAAATCGACGCCTGGAATTTTTATGCAACCTCGTACGGAACCCGGTTGGCGCTGACCTATGCGCGAGACTACGATGAGAGTCTGCGAGCGATGGTTCTTGATTCGCCTTTGCCGCCTAATGCCATTTACGACGATGAAAGCGCAATGAATTTTGAGGCGTCGTTGCGCGCGATTGCATCCGATTGCGCCGCGCAACCAAGCTGCTCAGCGGCTTACCCAGACCTTGAAGGCCGCTTTTTCGACAGGATCGAGACAACAACCAGGTCCCCACTCTCCGTCGATGGTGTTTTGGAACCTGTGACGGGTGCGGATCTGGCCGCGCTCATTCCCCTATCGTCAAGCAGCGATGTTATCGACGTTCCAATGATTATGGATATGATCGCCCGCATGGAGCCAGCCGTTTTTGATGCGATCAGAGCGCCTGGAGAGGCCAGCGATTTTGCTTGGGGGATGCGCTTCTCAGTGTGGTGTCGAGAGGCCTTGCCGTTCAGCGACAGAAGCCGAAGCCAAAGACCCGGAGCGACGCTTGGCGGATTTGAGAGTGCGGCGATCACACCAGAACTTTGTGCGGCCTGGGATGTGCCACCTCTACCGCCTGAAATTGTAGCGCCTGTCGTTTCCAGTGTACCCACGTTGATCCTCGCGGGAGAGTTCGATCCAGTTACGCCTCCCGTATGGGGCGAACGCGCGGCCGAGACCCTTGCCTACAGTCGCGTCGTCAGCGTGAGGGGAGAGGCCCATCTTCCGACGCAGCAATGGGACGGCGACGGGTGTGCCATGTTGATGGCCGGCGCCTTTGTCGATGCGCCCGAGGCCACTTTGACGGCGCCGCCGTCAGAGTTCTGTGTTTTCGCCCGGACGGCACCTGAATACGCGACGAAGGCTGATTGAAGCAGATTGTTTACCCGGCATTACGAGAGCGACCATCAAGCTCAAAGGCGGTTTCGAAGCCCATTCAAGCCGAAGGTGATGTTCGGCCAACGGTCAACTTCCGGCGATCTCCAGCCTTGCGGCGGTGAGAGGGCCGAACGACTGGACTGAGGCGGCTCTTCCAGACACCGAAATCGATCATCGGAGCCGATCTGCTGCTTGGTGCCTATCGCGATTGTGACCCGCCCTCGAAAGGCCGGAAGTTTGACTAGGCAGGCATCCTCCTTTTCCATACTGAAGGGGAAACAAGGGATCAAAGAGTAACGTGGACGATCTACGCGCAGGAACCGAAAATCTGGCCAGCTTCATAACGGCGACGGTCGGACGGAAAGGGCACAGCCGCGCGGCATGCGGCGGGCATTTGGCGGCCAGTACCTATGACGTCCCGAATGCCTACTTTAAGGCGGCAATCCGTACCGATCTGCAGATGGACACAAATGCGTTCGTTGACGATGCACAAGAGTTCTTCGGCGAACTGAAACGGGCGTTCTATGCTTGGGTGCCCACGGACGATATCGAACTTCGTTCCGCAGTCGTCGCAATCGGCGGCAAGTCCGACGGCCAGAAGGTGCCTGCGATGTCAATCAGACGCCCTATCCCGGTTGGCGCGACCCGGTATAGCGTGAAGGCCGCGACAACGCCCGAAGACCTTGAGCACTTCGGCATGATGGTCGAAGCAGGCTATGAGTCGCCTCGGCTTGGCTGGCTCTTGCGTGACCAGGAAAGCTACTCAGCCCGAGGCGTAACCTGGGCAACGGCATACGAAGGCGATAACGTCGTTGGTGCAGCTTGCGGATATCTCAGCGGCGTGTCCGGAGGAGTATACTTTGTCGGGACACCGCCACAGCACAGGGCAAAGGGCGTAGGCGCCGAAGTCACTCAGTGGGTGGTCAACTCCCTGTTTGAGCAAGGCGCAGAACGCGTGACACTCCAATCCAGCGAGATGGGATTTCGCATCTACGAGAAACTGGGTTTCGGAGTGTGCGGGCAATATGAACGGTTCATCGTCCCAGCTCCACAAGCGTGAACCAGCGTCAGAGCTGGAAAGCCAATCGACAGGCCGATTTCGGCGACAACCTGCCTGTCGAGGCGTGGCGGTTGAGTGGCAGACTTTTAAGAGCACCAGCCGGTCCGTTTCCAACTGAGACACGACCTGCGAAACTCACGCATTCGCTCGCCGCCTCCGTTGGCGAAAAAGACCATCAAAGGCCACGATGGCGGAGCCGCACTGGCAACGCCCTGCTGGGCGCGGAGATCCACTCAATGAGCGACAACCGCCCAAGCACAGGGCATTGATCGTGACCACATCACCGGCATACGGCGCACCGGCATCCTCAAGCCACGGCGCAAGCAGCTCAACATTGTCGATCGGGGTTTCACCGGCGTGGAAGAAATCGTGCGAACTCTTGCGCGCCGTCCTCGGCTCAAACTGGCCTAACTCCCCGAAGAATGCACCGTCAGGACCAGACTCCCGCGAGCGCCTTGCGTTCGATGTCTTTGCCAAACAATGGCGTTTCTTCATCGATGTGAAGCTGAAGGGCGCTTTTCCCGGGCGGTGCATCTTTTGATGCCTCCCGCATTCGGGCGATGAAGGCTTCGTTCGCAGTTTCCGAGAGCGCTCTGCACGTCAGCTCGCAGCGCTCTGCATCAAGGCGTTCCACCGTCAGCTCCCAGGTCACCTGAGCCAGTACGAAGTCTGTATCGCTCAGCCAGAATACGGTGTTGGGCGAAAATCCGACAACGTGATCCCGTTCCGAAACCGTCTCGACATAATGTTGCACCATGAACATGCCGCCCACGGTTTCGAGGTTGACCGAGAACCTTTTTCCGGAAACCAATTTCCCCTGTGCCGCACTTTGATGTCCCTCGGCGCAGGCCGCATATTCTTCCGAACTGATCGTGAACATCCATTCACCTAGATTCACAGCCTCGATGGGCACGTGAAGGATGGCTTTTGCGCTAGCTTCACCGACTTTGAGCATGACAGGGTTCCTCATACAGGGATTGATCAGACGTGCGCGATCCAACAGCTTGCGAGCATCGCGTCAGATAAGAAGGAAGGCGAAGGGAAGCGCGCCGAACAGGGCGTAGAGCCCAGCCAGTGCTCCGGGTGAGAATGATCTTCCGCGGGTGAAGACGAACACGCACACCACGCCGAGAGCCGCTTCAAAGCCCAGAGCCGCCGGCAGGTTCAGGTGATACCAGTCGGTGCCAAGCGGATGACTGTCCGGACCGAAAACGAAATGCCCATAGCCCGCAACCAGATCGCCAAGCCAGTGGCCCACGGTCAGAGCCATCGCGACGAGCGCAAATGCCCCGCGCCGCGTAACCGCGAAAGCGATCCCGCCGGCCAGCAATGTCCAGCCAAGCTGAGGGATCAGATCGTGGCTGAAGGTCATTTCGACGACGGCATTTGCCAAGGTCGGACCTGGCTCGCCTGTGGGAGCCATCGTCTCGATGCCCAACCCGACCAGGGTGAACATGACGATGTCGATCAGGAAGGCACTGACCACAAGCAACCACCATGGCATTTGTGGCGCGGCGCGTTTGGCAACGAGCGTCGTTGCGGCGTGTCCCAGGATCATTGTGACCGCTCGTTCATGCCAGATTGCTGAACAATCTCTGCCGTGGTGAGGATGGCGTGAGCATAGGTCGGTCCATTGATGTCATGCGCGGCGCGCATTGCTTCTGCCGACATTGCTGCGGTGGCATCACGCACCAGCGTGACATGGTAGCCAAGTTCCGCTGCATGGCGCGCCGAGGTTTCGATACAGGTGTTCGCGATCAGCCCGATGAAGATGACATGCGTGATACCGTGCTGGCGCAGTTGCACGTCGAGGTCGGTGTTGGCGAAACTCGACGCGCCCCAATGCTCTTTGATCACAATATCGCCTGCCTCCGGTCCAAAGCCGTCATACCATTCACCGCCCCAGCTGCCCTCTGCGAACAATCGGTACTCATGCGCCGCCGCCTGCGAAGGCGTGAGGTTCGCCCATCCCTGGAAATCCTCGGGGTGATGCCGGTGGTGGGGCAGGATGAAGATCGGCCACTTGGCGTTTCTTGCCGCTGCTCGCATCCTTGCGAGGTTGGCATGGAGGCCGACCGATCTGGAAACCTCGCTGAGCGCGGGCCACATCTTGCCCCCCTCGGCCAGGAAATCGTTATAAGGGTCGATGAAGAGGAGCGCGGTGCTGCCAGCAGGATAAGTGGTATCGTCCATAACTCTCTCCGCTCGGATTATCGGCCGCGCTGCTGAAAGCGCCGAGTGCGAAAGTAGGCACAAAAAGGCGGCGGGCCGATATGCAAATCCAGTCAGATGCATGCAAATCAGATCAGGCATCGGGCGCAATCTGGCCTTGCCTGCAGCTTCATGGCATTCGGGGGGGCCTACTGAAAGATCGGTGATTATGGAAAGTGTTTCAACTTATTCCGCCTTCATGGCGACAGAGGTCGCCTGCCGGATATTGGGGCTCGATCCCCAGGTGATGCTGGAGAAGGCAGGCCTCCCCCCGCCAGCACCGGGTCGCGGCGAATTGCGGGTCACGGCGGGTCAATACTTCGACATTTGGAATGCCACGGCCGCACTCTCGCCGCGTATCGATTTCGTGCCCTATCTTGGCGTCGCGATTTCCCGGGGACCGGTCATCCCGGTTTTCTTCACCCTGTCCTGCGCGCCAGATCTGGAAACCGGGCTGATACGTCTGGCGCAGTTCAAGGAACTGCTGGGTCCGACCCGGATGCGGGTTTTCACGGATGGGCAATTGCTGCGAGTGGAGTACGAAAGCGCCGACAGCCAGATTCCCATTCCATCAAGCCTCGGCGCTTTGCAGATCGTCTGCCTCGTAGAAAATATACGCGGGGCCACGGCTAAATTCATCCGCCCGGTTGCGGCCGGTTTCGATGGTACCGAGGAAGAAAGACGCCAGCTTGCGCACCATCTGGGGACGATGCCCGAGCGGTCAGACATCGCCTTCGTGACCTTTTCGCAGCAAGATGCGAGGCGACAGTTCATCTCCGAAAATTCCAGCCTTTGGGCTGATTTCGAGGCGGATCTGACGCTCCAGCTCGCTGCCCAGAACGATCGTCTGACGATGGTCGCTCGGGTTAGGGGGGCCTTGGTCGATCTGATGCAATCCAGGCGGACAGGCGCAGAAGATGTCGCCTCTGCTCTGGGGCTCAGCCGCAGCACGCTGCAACGCAGATTGCGCGAGGAAAAGACCAGCTATCAGGAGGTGCTGGAAGCGACGCGGCGGGATATGGCGATCCGCTATCTCACCAAGACCGCCTTGCGCGCGGACGAGATCGCCATCGCCTTGGCCTACAGCGATGCCAACAGCTTTTCCCGCAGCTTTCGAAGGTGGACCGGCAAGGCGCCACTGGCGTTCCGGCAACAGGCGGCAAGCCAATAGATAGCGACAGGGTCAACTGAGCAATGCCGCGAGCGTTGGAACCTTAAGACCGATCATTCGATGGTCGCACCCGACATCCGCAGAAACATTGCGAGCCTGCCAGACGCCAAAACTGATCATCGGAGCCTACCTGGCCCCTGTAGCCAATGGCCCTTTCGTGCTGATTGTCAGCGTTAGCCATGATGGTGTAGTCCTTGGGACTATGGAGTCTTGACATATAGCTCTAAGAACTATGGATCTCTGGAAATCGAAAGCGCCGATGAGCGTCTACCAAACCAAGTAATTCGCTCGCTTCGCCCGTAAGGAGAGGATGTGCACAAAGGCACTCCTGCAGGCAGCTGCTGACGTCGCGCAAGGACACTTCAACGCCGATTTGGGCGGGGGTGTGTTCAAACAGCGCGTCGCGCGATCGGGTGCCGGCAAGTCCGGCGGCTATCGGTCCATCCTCTTCTTCAAGGCTGGACGGCACACATTCTTCGCCTACGGCTTTGCCAAGAGCGAACGAGCTAATGTTTCGGCGAAGGAGCTCAGGGCGCTGAAGAAGTTGGCGGATGAACTACTCGGGTACTCGGCGGTGAAGATCTCCGCGGCTGAGGCGGCAGGTGAGTTGATCGAATTGGTGGATGAAGATGACAACGAAGAAGAAGACGGCGGCGCGTAAGTCCAAGATACTGGCTACCGTGCACAAAACGGCGAAGGGCCTTCATGTCGCAGGTGTCATGGATCAAGCTACGATGCGTGAGTTCGATGCGTTGTGCTTGACGCCAGTCGAACCTTTGCAGCCGGCCGAGATACGGGCGCTACGCATGCGTGAGCAAGTGTCCCAGCCTGTGTTTGCCCACTATCTCAACGTGCGCAAAGACGCAGTTAGCAAATGGGAGCGAGGCGAAAAACGTCCAGACGGACCATCGCTCAAATTGCTCAATCTTGTGAAGGCCAAAGGGCTAAAGGCGATCGCTTAGAACGGAATGCAAAGAAGATGCTGACCGGACGCCAAACGGCGACTTTCGGCGACAACCTGCCTGTCGAGGCGTGGCGGTTGTGTGGCAGACTTTTACAAGCACCGGCCGGTCCGTTTCCAACTGAGACACGACCTGCAAAACTCACGCATTCCCTCGCCGCCTCCGTTGGCGTAAAAGACCCTCAAAGCCCTGATGGCAAAGCCCCGATGGCGAAGCCGCACTGGCAACGACCTGCTGGCTACGGAGACCCATTCAATGAGCGACACCCACCCGACCGCGCGCTATTCGGCCGTCGCCATCGCCCTCCACTGGGCCATTGCGCTCGGCATTGCCGGGATGATCGCGGCCGGCTGGTTCATGAGCGACCTCTCGAATGACGCCCCCTTCAAGGCCGCGCTCTACCAGCTCCACAAATCCTTCGGCATCACCATACTGACGCTGACCATCGCCCGCATCCTGTGGCGGATCATGAACCCGCCGCCGCCTTTGCCCGAGGACATGAGGCCGGTCGAGCGCACCGCCAGCCACAGCGTTCACCTCGCTTTCTACGGCCTGATGATACTGATGCCGCTCAGCGGCTGGGCGCTGGTCTCGACGTCGGCCTTCTCCGTTCCGACGGTGATTTTCGGCGCCGTCAGCTGGCCGCACCTCCCGCTCGGTCACGGTGAGGCCCTGCACGGCGTCATCGAGTTTGTTCACTCCAAGCTTGCGTGGGTGGCCATCGCCCTCCTCGCCCTGCACGTCGCCGGCGCGGTCAAGCATGAGTTCGCCGCCGAGGAAGGCGTGCTGAAGCGGATGATCCCCGGCCTGTTTGGCCGCACCAGCCGTCCAATGCCGCCGCCCAAGGGATTTACGGTGGCCTTCGGCGCGGCGGCGCTGTTTTTCGTCGCCGTCGCTGCAATCCCCCTGGCGCTTGGGGCCGGCTCCTCCGGCGGCGCCCCGATTGCGGCGACCCCGGCCTCCACCGACACTGAAATCCCGCTCTGGACGGTGTCTGCGGATGACCGCGCGCTCGGCTTCACCGTCCTCTACGAAGGCAAGCCCGTCACCGGCCGCTTTGAGGACTGGAGCGCCAGCATCGCCTTCGATCCGGCCAACCTTGCCGCCTCCCGCGCCATTGTCGAGGTTGACGCCGCCTCCGCCCGCACCGGCACCAAGCTCTATGATGACAGCCTGCGCGGCAGCGAATGGTTTGGCGCGCGAAACTTTCCCGCCATCACCGTCACCATCGACAACATCCGGGCGGCCGATGACGGCGCGGGCTATGTCGGCGACATGACGTTCGCGCTGAAGGGCAACACCATCACCGCCGCCAGCCCGTTCCGCTTCACCGCAGACATTGACGGCGACACCGCTGCCGTGCGCGGCGAGATCACCCTCACCCGCACCCAGCTTGACCTTGGCCTGCAGAGCGACCCGAACGCTGAATGGGTCGCCGACGAGACCACCGCCACCGTCGCCTTCACCGCCAGCCGGGCCGTGCCCGAAGCGCAATGACCGCGCTGGTCCTGCCGCCCACTGAGGACACGATCGCCGCCGCGCTGGACATACTGCGCGGTGGCGGCCTCGTCGCCATTCCCACCGAGACCGTTTACGGCCTCGCCTGCGACGCCGGAAATCCCGAGGCGGTGCGGCGCATCTTCCTCGCCAAGCGCCGTCCGCGTTTCAATCCCCTCATCGCCCATGTCGCGCCCGGTGGCATGACCTCGGCGCAGGTGATCGTCGACGACATGGCGCAGGCTCTCATGGAGGCCTTCTGGCCCGGCCCGCTCACCCTCGTCCTGCCGCGCAGGCCGGTGACGGCGGCGATCTGCGACG
>JBGSUF010000419.1:0-2556 GCA_041736285.1 Hyphomonadaceae bacterium
TTGGCGACCGGCTCGACGCGCGCGGGCGGGGTCAGCGGCGCTGCGACCTGCGTGCCGTCCTGATCGGCGTCGGCGCGCTCGCCAAATGTGGAGGCACCCCAGTAGCCAGCGACGCCCGCCGCGATGGCCAGTGCCCCGAAGATGATCGGCTTGTTCGACTTCATCTGTCAGTCTCCGTTGCAGTTGGCCCGTTCAGGGCATGTCGTTGGCAGGTGCGGCGCGGCCAGTATCAGCCGGGGCGCGCCGTATAGTCAGGATCGCAATAGCTCACATTCTCCAGCGCTGATATCTGGTCGGCCATTGCGCGCGCCGAAATCGACACGAGGCGCTCGCGGACGGCGTCCGGCGCATCGGGTTTCATGTGGATGATGATCTCGCCGGAATAGGTTGCCCCGACGAGGGTGAAGCCTTCAAACGGTGTGCCGACCGACCATGCCTCGAAAGCGGCAACGGCGCCGTCTTTGTCCTTGCGGAAGATGTCGGTGACGTTTGCGCGGATGACCGGGTCTTTCACCTTGACGATGAAGTCCACCGTCGCCGCCGAGGCATCCCCCGGCCGGGCCTGCGCCGTCTTGAAGCCGCCCGTGTCAGGCGCGCTGCCGGCAGCTGGCTCATGTGGGCGTGTCTGCCGGACACCGGGAAACACGCGCGGATCGGTGGCCGCCTCATCGAGGGGTGCCCGCTCTGGCTGTTCCGCTATGGCCTGTTCCACTGGGGCCTGTTCCACTGGGGCCTGTTCATCGGGCGCAGCCTGAACCTGGACCATCTGTTCGTCGTCGGCGCTTTCATCCGTGCCGTCGGGCGTGATCCTCGCCTCCAGCGCCGCATTCCCTCCCGAACCTGCCGTCGGCGCTTGCGCGTCTTCACATCCGCCCATCACACCGCCCGCCCCGAGCATAAGCCAGCCCAGCCATGCACCTGTCATACCCTGCCCCTTTTCGCCCCGGCCTTCGCCGATCATTTCCACGACATCCTCAGTCATTCGGCAATCTTGCCAGATTGAGGAGGCCGCTGCCACAAGGCCGCGCACACAGGCCGTTGGAACCCGGTATCGGCGTTGCACCCGGATAGGCGAGGCACTGTCCGGCACACTGGCTGGCGTCGCGCGGCTCGACCGACGCCGTCAGCATGGCGATGAGTTCTTCCGAAGATTTCTCCGGATACCGCGCCTTCAACAGCACGAATGCGCCTGCAACATGCGGCGCAGCCATCGAAGTGCCCTGCTCATAGGCATAGTCGCAGGTCGCCTGTGCCCGGCCGGTGACCGGATCGACGCAGGCGCGGGCGGATTTGGTCGACAGCACACCGTCGGGCTGTCCATCGCCATTGTCGTCTCGTGTCAGGTCTCCGCCGGGGGCGAGGATGTCGACCTCCGGACCATAGTTGGAATAGGGCGCAATCTGGCCGCGCGCGTCGCCTGCCGCAACCGACACGACATTGCGACACCCGCCCGGCGCGTAATAACGTGTCGCGATGCGGGCATTGCCAGCCGCCGCCACCACGATCACGCCGCGCTCGGTCACCGAGTCGATCGCATCCTGAAGCGAGGCCGGGCAGCTCTCGAACAGGCCGATCGACAGGTTGATGATGTCGGCCGGATGATCGTTCCAGATTTCCGTTCCGGCATCGTCAAAGGCCGGGATCAGACCCGCCGCCCAGCGAATGCCGTCATTGATGTCGGACAGGCGACCGCCGCAGCGGCCCATGGCCCGCACCGGAACAATGCTGACCTTCCATGCCGCCCCCGATATGCCAAGGCCGTTATCGCTGGCCGCCGCACCGACAATGCCGGCGACGTGCGTGCCGTGGAAGCTGTCCTCGTCATTGGGATCGGACGGATCGCACATGTCACCGGGGTCGTTCGGATCGTTGTCACGTCCGTCGCCGTCATTGCCCATGCGCGGATCGGACACGAAGTCGAAGCCGGGGCGAATGTTCGGTGAGCGGACAATGTCGGGGTGTTGCAGCTGCAGGCCGGTGTCGACGACGGCGACGACGACATCTTCAGAACCGGCCTCGCCCAGCAACTCCCAGGCGTCGGCAAAGCCTGCACCGCCCGGCGACTGACCGGCGGCGGTGCCATAGCTCCGGAAATTCCATTGCAGCGCATAGAGCGGGTCGTTCGGACCGCGCCGGACGGGCGTTGTGACCGTCCCGTTGCGCGGCTTGGGCGCAAACTGGTGCTCGAAGATGAAATCCTTCTCGACGTATTCAAACTCACCCGACTCCCGCAGCGTCTGGATCACGCAGGTCGTCGCCAGAACAGGATTGTCCTGCACATCCTGGGGGCTGACCGTATCATCGCAGGTCATCGCCTTGTCTTCGATGGCGAAGCCCGGCAGCGAAGCGTCCTCGGGCACAGCCTCGGTGCGAAACTGCGTCGGATCGCCGCCATCCGGACCGAGCTGGATGACGATATTGCCCGAACGGTCAAGCTCGACACTGCCCTGCAGGCCGTACTTGTCCATCGCGTCCAGCATGCGGCCACGGGCGGCGTCCTGCGCCTGCAATCCCGGCGCGGTGACGGCCATGCGCCGCATCGTCATCGGCGCAGGC
>JBGSUF010000005.1:0-4854 GCA_041736285.1 Hyphomonadaceae bacterium
GGTTTTAAATGCAGAAAAAGCATCCGGATGGCGGCGATGGCGCGGTCGTCAATCAGCCGGTCTCCGGAGGTTGCGACCATGACAGGGTCAATCACGCGCGGCAGGTTCGGTGCGCGCGCATCGAGGCGATCGGCGATGGCCTCAACGAGCGCGGCGGTGCCGAGCATTCCGGTCTTGACGGTGTCGGCGCCGATGTCGGCGAGCACCACGTCCATCTGCGCAAGCACGGCCTCCAGCGGCAGCGGCCAGACGCCATGAACGCCGGTCGTGTCCTGCGCGGTGATGGCGGTGATGGCGGTCATCGCATAGCCGCCCATGGCCATGACCGCCTTGATGTCGGCCTGAATGCCGGCACCGCCGCCGGAATCGCTCCCGGCAATGACGAGGACTCGGCCGCGGGGCCCGGGTTGACGAACGGTCATTTTCGTTTCCTTCCAGCCGTGCATATAGTCGCTGCGATCCTGTCGGAACAGACCTGTCAGAACAGACCTGTCTGGCACGGCACAGAGCAGGCGTTGGAAAGGTGTGGTGGTCAGTTGCAGCCGGATTTGAGCGCATTCGACCGCATGATGGCGGCGGTGGACCTTGCAGGGCTGAAGGCCTGGCTGTCGGCGCACGGCGCAGAGGCGGCGGATGCGGGCGGCAAACCGGCCATGCACCGCGCCTTCGATCTGGCGTTCGAAAACAGGATCACACAGGCGGACGTGCTGGACATTGCCAATGTTCTGATCGCGGCGGGGGCTGATCCGGATGCGAAGAACGCTTCCAGCGGCGATAGCCTGCTGATCTCGGCGGTGAGCCTGTGCTGCCCGGCGGCGGCCCTGATGCTGGTCGAGCACGGCGCAGACGTCGATGCCAAGGGCCTGTTCAACGCGAGCGCGCTGCATTGGGCGGCGCTTCTCGGCTTTCCGCAGGTGTGCGCCTCTCTGGTCGACCACAACGCCGAACTCAGTGACGAGGACAGCGAGTTCGGCGCAACCCCGGTCGAATGGGCGATCCATGGCTGGTGCGAGGGAAACAATGGCGGCACCCGCGCCCAGCCCGAATGCGCCGAAATCATCAGGAAGGCCGGCGGCGTCTTCCGGCCGGAGCGGTCCATGAACGACCTCGACGGCGAGGGAAACGCGCCAATGCGTGAGGCGCTCGGCATCTGAGGCGGTTCGGGGCGATGCAGCACACCTACACCACGCAGATCAGCTGGACCGGAAACCGGGGGAGCGGCACCAGCGCCTACAAAGGCTATGACCGCACATGGGACATGGCGGCCGGCGGCAAGCCGGCGATCGCCTGCTCCAACGATCCGCTGCTGGGCGGCGATGCGGCGAAATACAATCCTGAAGACCTGCTTCTGGCGGCGCTCTCCTCGTGCCACATGCTCTGGTATCTGCACCTGTGCGCGATGGCCGGTGTGGTGGTGACGTCCTACACCGACACGCCGGAGGCGATTGGCGAGGTAGAGGCTGACGGGAGGGGGCGTTTCCTGTCGGCCCTTCTCAAACCCGACGTGGTGATCGCGCCGGGGTCATCCCCAGATCTCGCGCGCGGGCTTCACGGCGAGGTCCACAGGTATTGCTTCATCGCAAGGTCGGTGAGTTTCCCGGTCGCTCACGCGCCGCAGATACGTGTTGGTTGAGCGGCGCGGTGATGCGTGGGGACAGGGTCAGTCCGGATCGCCCCAGTGCGGTGTGGACGGCGGGGGGACGGGCGCGCTGGTGTCGAACTCGACGCGGAAAAACCGCTCCGGACGGCTCATCTCATAGACAAAGACGCGGGCGTTGGGATTGGCCTCCAGCGCCCACGTGTTCTGGCGGCTGTCGGGAATATCGGCCTCCGAAAACAGGGCTTTGGAAAAGTCATCGGCCGGAAATTCCGCCCGTGTAGGAGTGATGGTGGAGGAGTCGCCGCCATACTGGGTCAGGTCGTCGGCGCTGCCGTCCTCGTGCAGATGGCTGTGCTTCAGGCGCAGGCCGGACGTGGTGCGCGTCAGGACGAAGGTGCGCGAGCGGTCGTCGCCGACGGTGAAGGGGATGCGGATCTCATCGGCCGAACAGTCGCGGACGTGAATGGTGAGCGGCAGGCTCGCGAAGTCGGCGTCAACCGCGTCACCGGAGACGAGGCGGCCGGAATAGGCTTTGCCGCACAGCGTCGACACATTGTCAAAGAAGATGCTCGCGGCGTCAGCGGGCGCCGGAGCATCGCGGGGCGTGCAGGCGGGCAGAAGGACGGCGCAAAGGGCGGCGGCGGCGATGATGTTTTTCATGAGCGCATTCTGACACCGGAGCTGGCGTTTGCAAAGCGGAACGCGAAAAGTGGAAACGCCCCCGATCCGGAGTGGAGCGGGGGCGTTTGTCGGTGCTTCGGAAGATCTGGCTAGACCGGGTCAGGCCGGGCCAGCCGGGCGATGAAGGTCAGGCCGGCTCAGGCTCACCGCCGAAATCCGGGTCCGGCTTGGGGCGCTTGGTCCCCGCAACGGGGACGGCCGAAACCGGGCCGGCGTCGTCGCCATCGTCGGAGATGTCCTCGCGCTCGGGCCGCTTGCCGTTCAGGAGGCCGATAATCTCCTCGCCGGTCAGCGTCTCGAATTCGAGCAGGCCCTCGGCAATGGAGGCCCACTGGTCACGGTGAGCGGTCATGATGCGGCGGGCCTCATCCATACCGGTCTGGACGAGCTTGCGCACTTCCATCTCGATCTTGCGCTGGGTCTCCTCGGAGATGTGCGAGCTTTGCACAAGCTGCTGGCCAAGGAAGACCTCGCCGCCATCATCGGCATAGTCGATCGGCCCGATCTCTTCGGAAAGGCCAAAGCGCGTCACCATGGCGCGGGCGAGGCGCGTGGCCTGCTGGATGTCGGAGGCGGCCCCGGCGGTCACGTTGTCATCGCCGAACTTGAGTTCCTCGGCGACGCGGCCACCCATCATGATGGCGAGCCGGGAGGTCATCTCGATCCGCGACATCGACAATTTGTCGTCCGTCGGCAGCTGCATGACCATGCCGAGCGCGCGGCCACGCGGAATGATGGTCGCCTTGTGGACCGGATCGGCGGCCGGAACCTTCATCGCGACGATGGCGTGACCGGCTTCGTGCCAGGCCGTGAGGGCCTTTTCCTTCTCCGACATGACCATGGAGCGACGCTCCGGGCCCATCAGCACCTTGTCCTTGGCGTCCTCGAACTCGCGCATCGAGACAACGCGCTTGTTGCGACGGGCCGCCAGAAGCGCGGCCTCGTTGACGAGGTTGGCAAGGTCTGCGCCGGAGAAGCCCGGCGTGCCGCGCGCGACAACCTTGGGCTTGACGTCCTTGGCGAGCGGGACATTGCGCATGTGGACCTTGAGGATTTTCTCGCGGCCGATGATGTCCGGATTGCCGACGGTGACCTGGCGATCGAACCGGCCCGGACGCAGCAATGCAGGATCGAGAACGTCGGGACGGTTGGTCGCCGCGATCAGGATGATGCCTTCATTGGCCTCAAAGCCGTCCATCTCGACGAGGAGCTGGTTCAGCGTCTGCTCACGCTCGTCATTGCCGCCGCCGAGGCCTGCGCCGCGCGAACGTCCGACGGCGTCGATCTCGTCGATGAAAATGATGCAGGGCGCGCTGCGCTTGGCCTGCTCGAACATGTCACGCACGCGGCTGGCGCCGACGCCGACAAACATCTCGACAAAGTCCGAACCCGAAATGGTGAAGAAGGGAACATTCGCCTCGCCGGCCACGGCGCGGGCCAGCAGCGTCTTGCCGGTGCCGGGAGGACCGACGAGAAGCGCGCCTTTGGGAATCTTGCCGCCGAGGCGCTGGAATTTCGCCGGATCCTTGAGGAAGTCGACGATCTCGACCAGCTCTTCCTTGGCCTCGTCCACGCCCGCCACGTCATCAAAGGTGACGCGGCCATGCTTCTCGGTGAGAAGGCGTGCGCGCGACTTGCCGAAGCTCATCGCGCCGCGACCACCGCCGCCCGACTGCATCTGACGCATCAGGAAGAACCAGAGGCCGACAATCACGACGAGCGGCAGGATGGTCGACAGAAGGCCGCCCAGAGTGAAGCCCGACGGGGCAGGTTTCACGGTCACATTGGTAACGCCGGCCTCGGCCAGGTTGCGGGCGAGGTCCGGATCAAACGGGCCTTTGTAGGTGTAGTAATTGGCGCCGGACGTTGTCTGCCCGACCACGCGGCTGTCTGAAATCTGCGCAGAGCGGATGGTGCCGGCCTTCGCATTGTCCAGAAGCTGGCTGTAGGACATTTCCTCAGCATTGCGCGGAGTGGATTCGCCCTGCATGGAAACGAAGAGCGCGATCAGCAGCGCCGCGACAATTCCCCAGAGGGCGAGGTTACGCATGTTCATGGTCTTTGACCTTCGATCATCATTGCAGTGTTGAAGAGTAACATAGGTGATGCGCCGCGGGAAACGACTCCCCGACGCGGCTTTCGTCACATATTCGTTTCCATATCGAGCAATCGCCGGACAAGTGAATGACGTTGTGCGACGAGATCGCGCACCTTGATTCCCTTCTCCGGCGAAAGCAGGGGCAGGGCTGAAACTTTGCCGTCCTCGCCATAGAGCGCAAGCTGGCTGGCGCGGGCGGAACCTGGCAGCGCACGCAGCCGCTCGCGTAGCGCCGCAGGCACCGGGCGTTGCGGATCAAGGCGTCCATAGCGCGCCGGGCAGCGGCCGGGGGAAAATTCCAGTTCGTACCGGCCGTCCCAGATCAGCGTGCCAGCCTCGACCACGCCCTGCGGGTCGGGCGCTGCGCCGGGATCGCGCGTGAGGTGGATGGTGTCGCCCGTTCGCCAGATCAACGCGCCGCCGAGCGTTGTTGCGGCGCAGTCCCCATAGAGGAGGCGGTCGGCGACGGTCCGGG
>JBGSUF010000061.1:0-3153 GCA_041736285.1 Hyphomonadaceae bacterium
CCAGCCGCCGCCCGCCTTCGCGCTCCAGCCAGCGCACCCCCTCCAGCGGCGCCTCCCATGCCTCGGCCGTTACCACAGCCGGGCGTGCCGCCTCCCGGTCCTCGGGCAACTGGCGCAGCAGATAGGCGATGCTGGCCGACAACTGCACCACATCCGACATTCGCGGGCATCCGCTCTTGCGCAGGATCGTCTTCGACTGCGCCTTGATCGTCTCCAGCGCCCTGCCGCGCTGCGCCGCAATCTCCTTCTGGCTCAGCCCGCACAGATAGCCCTCCAGCACCTCCGTCTCGCTCGCCGACAGCCCGAAAGCATCGCCCAGCCGCCGCAAAAGGGCATCGGACCAGTCAATATAGGAGATCGAGACATGCGCCACGTCCGCGCTGTTCTTCGGCCGGTGGACGAGGGCGAGGCAGGTGCGCACATCCGGCGCTTCAACCGTCGCCAGAAGGACGCGGTCCTGACCCTCCCCGCTCGCCTGCGCGATGGTGCGGTGAATGTCACGAAGCACGCCGGGATCCAGCGGCAGGTCCGACAGGTTGCACGGAAACGCCACGCCCATGAGCGCCGCCGCCGCCGGATTGCCCTCCACTGTGCCCGATCCGTTGAGAATGCGCAGCACGGCATGGAATCGCCCGGCCTCCTGCGCTGTCTCTGTGGTCTCCAGCGCCTGCGCCCGTGCAATCAGCCGTGCGATCCGGCCGCTATGGCCTTCCAGTTCGGCGTCCGGCCCGCCATCGCGCGGCACATCGCCCGAAAGCTCGGCGCCCTCCTCATCGGCAAAGAAGAACGCCATTGCCCCATCAAGGAAATCGTCAAACCGCTCGGCCCCCTCGGGCACATCATAGGCGCGGCCGAGCAATTCGAAATAACGTGACCTGAACGACATTCGCCCGTCCTCCCGGCGTCAGGCCGCCACGACGAATGTCGAGATGACCTTCTTCGTCCCGGCCTTGTCAAAGCTCACATTCAGCTTCTGGCCTTCCCCGCCAATCACCTTTCCATAGCCGAACTTTTCATGGAAAACGCGTGAGCCGAGCGGAAAGGCGAGCCCCGTGCCGCCCGTGTCGATCAGCTTGCCCTGACCTTCGAGCGTGTAGGACGGTTCCGACACCTTGCCCCCCGAGCGTCCGCGATTGGCCTGCATCCGCTTCCAGCCCGGCGATTCATAGGACGAGCGCACCCCGAGGTCTTCGACCCCGCCTGCGCCCGATGCGCCAAAGGCCGCACCAAACCCCGTCGCGCCCGCCCCGTATCCGGTGTCCGACACCACATCGACATGCCCGGCCGGCAATTCATCGACAAAGCGGGACGGCAGCACGGACTGCCAGCGCCCGTAAATCTGACGGTTGGCGACAAAGCTGATTGCCGCCCGCTCGCGCGCCCGCGTGATGCCGACATAGGCGAGCCGGCGTTCTTCCTCCAGCCCCTTCATCCCGCTCTCGTCGATGGAGCGCTTGGAGGGAAACACCTCCTCCTCCCAGCCCGGCAGGAAGACCATCGGCCATTCCAGCCCCTTGGCCGCGTGCAGCGTCAGGATCTGCACCTCATCGCCGCCGCCGCCGGTGCTGGCGTCCATCACCAGTTGCACATGTTCCAGAAAGCCTTCCAGCGTCTCGAACTCGCCCATGGCGCGAACAAGCTCCTTCAGGTTGTCGAGCCGCGTCTGCGATTGCGGGCTGCGGTCCTTCTGGAGCATGTCGGTGTAGCCGCTCTCGTCGAGGATCACCTCCATGAGCTGCGTGTGCGCCATGCCCCCCGCAAGCTGGTCACGCCAGCGGTCCAGGCTGTCGATGAAGCGCATCAGCCCGGTCTTCGCGCCGCCGCGCACCTCGTCAGTCTGCAGGATCATCCGCGTCAGCGTGTTCAGCGGCCGCCCGTCTCCGCGCGCCATCACCTGCAGCTTTTGCAGCGTTGTGTCGCCGACACCACGCTTGGGTTGGTTGACCACGCGCTCGAAGGCAAGGTCATCATCCGGGCTGCGGATCAGACGCAGATACGCCATCGCATCGCGGATCTCGGCCCGCTCGAAGAAGCGCGGGCCACCGATCACACGGTAGGGCACGCCAAGCAGGATGAAGCGCTCCTCGAACAGGCGCATCTGCCAGGATGCCCGCACCAGCACGGCGCACTCGGCATACTTGCGGCCGGACAGCTTCCACGCCTCGACATCATCGCCGATGGTGCGTGCCTCCGCCTCCCCGTCCCAGAAGCCGCGCACCTTGACGCGCTCGCCCTCTTCATCCTCGGTCCACAGCGTCTTGCCGAGCCGGGAGGCATTGGCCGCGATCACCGCCGAGGCCGCCGCGAGGATATGCCCCGTGGAGCGGTAATTGCGTTCCAGCCGGATCACCTTCGCGCCCGGAAAGTCCTTGTCGAAGCGGAGGATGTTGTCGACCTCCGCCCCGCGCCAGCCATAGATGGACTGGTCATCGTCACCGACGCAGCAGATATTCCCCGTCCCCCGCGCCAGGAGCCGCAGCCACAGATACTGCGCGACATTGGTGTCCTGATACTCGTCGACGAGGATATAGCGAAACTTGGCGTGATAATCGGCGAGCAGGTCGGGGTTGTTCTGGAAGATGCGGATGCAGTGCAACAGCAGGTCGCCGAAATCGCACGCATTCAGCACCGACAGCCGCGCCTGATAGATCTCGTAGCATTTCTTCCCGCGGCCGTCGGCAAAGCTGTAGGCTTCGTCATTGGGCACCTTGTCCGGCGTCAGCGCGCGGTTCTTCCACCCGTCGATCAGCCCGGCCAGATAGCGCGGCGTCCAGCGTTTCGCATCAATGCCCTCCGCATCGATGACCTGCTTGCACAGGCGCACCTGATCGTCGGTGTCGAGAATGGTGAAGGTCGACTTCAGCCCGGCCAGTTCGGCATGGCGGCGCAAAATCTGGTTGGAGATGGAGTGAAACGTTCCGAGCCAGCGCAGCCCCTCTCCCGCATCCCCGATCAGCGCCATCGCCCGCTCGCGCATTTCCCGCGCTGCCTTGTTGGTGAAGGTCACCGTCAGCGTCTGCGAGGGCCACGCCCGTCTGGTCGCGATGATGTGCGCCAGCCGCGCCGTCAGCACCCGCGTCTTGCCGGTGCCCGCCCCGGCCAGCACCAGGAGCGGGCCGTCAGTGGCCTCCACCGCTTCGCGCTGTTGCGGGT
>JBGSUF010000064.1:0-3579 GCA_041736285.1 Hyphomonadaceae bacterium
GCCGGCCGGCACACGCGATGGCAGGCGGATGCGGGCGACCGGCCCGGCGGCCATGTCGCGGGCGTCGGTGATGTGGACCTCTGAGCGAAGATCGGCCTCGTTGGTCATGAAGGTGACAAGATAGCCGTCATCTTCCTCGCCTGTGCCGCCCACGCGCGGGGCGAACGGACTTTCAGAGCCATACCAGCCCGGCTCGAAATTCAGGGCATCGGCGCGCCCGGAGCGGTTGTCGTATTTGATCAGGCCGTCGAACACCATCGTCTCGCGGTCGGTCGGTATGCTGACATGGTAGGAATAGCGCGACGGGCGGCCATGCCGGTCCATGTTGATCGTCGGAAACTCGGCGTTGCGGTCGTCCAGCCATTCCTCGCGGGTTTCGCCGGTCTTGAGGTTGAACTTCCAGCGGTGGAAGCGCGCCTTGAGGAGAAGGAAGGCCATCATGCGGGAATTCATGCCCTGTCCGGGCTTGGATTCAGGGCAGGGATCGGTGACGCGGCAACCCTCCATGATCAGCCAGTCGCCCGCCTCATAGGCGTTGGTGACGTGGTAGATGTAGCAGGGCTCGGCCTCGAACCAGCGCACCTGATCGGCGCTGCCATAACGCGGGATGACGCCGAAGCGGGACGGCATGTCCGGGTAGAAGGTCACCTTGTGAATGCCGCGCGGCAACAGATCCGGATCCCAGAACAGCGGCAGATCGTGCAGGATGGCGTAATTCTCGCTGAGCGCCATGTCATGCGGAAGGCGCGGGCCGGGAATGTCGAGGGCGACCTCGTTGATCATCCGGCCATCGCGCGAGACAACGTGATAGGTCATGTATGGCGGGCGCGTCGAATAGTCGAAGAAGAACAACTCGCCGGTGACCGGGTCGGTCTTGGCATGGGCGGAGACCTGCCGGGTGAGCGCGCCGCCAAAGGTCTGCGGGCCGAGCGTGTCGCCGGTCTCGGCGTCAAGGCGGATCGGGATGCCGGCCTGATACCAGAGCGCAAGGACTTCGCCATTGTGGACGATCAGGTCGGTGTTGGCACTGTCTTTCAGCCAGCCGTCAGAGCCCGCGCCGGGCGGAGCGGAAGGGTCCGGATGGGCCATATAGCCCGGCCATTGCTCACGGCCTGCCTCTGCGTTGGCCGCGAAATGGCCGGTGTGGATGAAGCGGGACCGATAGGCGACCTTGCCATCGCGAAAGCTGACGGCGTGGACCATGCCGTCGCCGTCGAACCAGTGGTGACGCGAGCGCGGGGCATAACGCTGATTGGGGCCGTTGCGAAGGTAAACGCCGGAAAGGTCGGCGGGTATCTCGCCGATCACGTCCAGCGCCGTGGCCGTGGTCTCACGGCTGACCGGGGCGTAGAGGCCGCGCAGATAGGGGTTGTCCACGCCAGCCAGCCAGTCGGGCGCATCGGGCTCCAGCATGGCAGCGAAATCAGGCGACATGAGCGTCATCGACGAGGTCTCCCTTGCGGTTGTGTTCGGGGTGATGCGATGCGGCGGCCTGTGGCGTGAAGGTGGCGGCGAGGCCAGCGACGATGTCTGCCATGGGGGCGATGCGGGTGACGGCGCCAACGCCCTGCCCGGCGGACCAGACGTCCTTCCACCCCTTCAATATCTTCGACGGATCATCAAAGGCGACCTTGCCTTGTCGCGGAAGGTCGTCAGGGTCGAGGCCGGACATGCGCAGGCTCTCTTTCAGCCAGCTCGCCGGGACACCGGTGACGGAGGCGGAGACAACGAGGTCGCCGGCGTTCGCTCCCACCACCATCTGCTTGTAGGCTTGCGGCGCGAGGCTCTCGGTTGCGGGGATGAAGGCGGTGCCGACATAAGCGAGGTCTGCGCCCATCGCGATGGCACCGGCAATGCCGCGCCCGGTCGAGATGCCGCCAGCCAGAGCGATGGGACCATCAAAGAACTCCCGCACGGCCTCGATGAAGGCGACGCTGGCCAGCGCGCCGGTATGGCCGCCCGCGCCATTGCAGACGAGGACCAGCCCGTCAGCCCCGGCAGCGGCGGCCTTGCGGGCAAAGGGGATGGAGTTGACGTCCGCCATCACGGTTCCGCCATAGGCATGGACGGTTTCCAGCACGCGCTGCGGGCCGCCGAGCGCGGTGATGACCAAGGGCGGCCGGTGGCGGGCGACAAGTTCAAGCTCGGCGTCAAGGCGCGGATAGGAAGAGTGCGTCACCATGTTGAAGGCCCATGCCGCATCATCCGGGCCGAGGGCGGCCGTGATTTGCGTCATCCAGGCGTCAAGGTCATCAATCGTGCGGCAGTTGGGGCCGGGAAACGAACCGATAATGCCAGCGCGGCAGGCGGCGATGACCATGTCCGGCCCGGACACGAGAAACATCGGCGCACACACCAGCGGCAGTCGCAGGTTTGCCGTCAGGGCCAGTGGTCGCCGTGTCATCTGCGATGTCCTCCTGCGAGCTTTCCCCGCCGCAGCCTTCCGAGGGGCTGGGGCGAGGTCGCTTTCTTACTCAAACCGACGCTAGCGGGTTCACACCGGATCGGCAAGAGCGGATCGGGGGCGAGGAAAGAGGCGGCAAAGCGGGCTTTGAGAATCGCTGTGGGAAAAATCTGGAAATAAACTATTGCAGATAAAATAAATAATTCTACCTTCTCTCCAGCGCGCGGCCTGCGCCAGAAAAGGCCGAGGAGAAGGTGGGTTGGTGATGCAAACGGATAGGCGTGAACTGGTCGATGCAGCGCTGCGAAACGCATTGTCGGCCTGCGCGCGGGGGGATGTGGATGCGTTTCGTGCTGTCCATGCACTGACGACACGCCGGTTTCGGTCAGTCCTCAGACCTATGGTCGCCGACGAGGACGCAATCTCCGACGTTCTGCAGAGCGCCTACCTCTCCATCTGGCAGAATGCCGGAAATTACGACCCCTTGCGCGCTCAGGCCCTTACATGGATGATGGTGATCGTGCGCAACAAGGCGCTCGACCTGCTGCGCGCGCGCAAGCGCCGGGGCGAGACCGAGGATATCGACGAGACGTTCGAGGATGCCGGGCCGCCGCCGGAAGATACGGCGCGCAACAGTCAGCTGCGGCAGGTGCTGGAGACGGCGTTTGCGCGCCTGCCCGGCAAGATGGCGATGGCTGTGCGCCTCAAGGTCGTGCAGGGGATGACGGACGGCGAGGTCGGCCGCGCGCTCGACGTGCCGGCCAATACGGTGAAGTCCTGGACACGGCGGGGGCTGGAAAGGCTGCGCCGCGACCTGCCGTTCGCCGAGCTTGGCGCCGCGATCTGACCACGCGCGAGCAAGTCTCGCAGGGCAGCATGATTGCTGACTGGTGCCGCCGGGGAGAATTGAACTCCCGACCTCATCATTACCAATGATGCGCTCTACCACTGAGCTACGGCGGCGGGCCGGTCCGGGGAGGCGGTCTGGCCTCGCGGAAGGCGATGCACTAGCCTAATTGGAAAGGTATGAAAAGACCGTTTTCACGCCAAAAGAGGTGGATATGACCGGGACGGGCAAGTCCGGCAGCGCCGGGAATGAGCGGGCCAGGCGGCGGGCGACGGCGCTGCGGGAAAACCTGAAGCGTCGCAAGGCCGCCGCACGCAAGGTCGGCCCG
>JBGSUF010000394.1:0-1636 GCA_041736285.1 Hyphomonadaceae bacterium
GATGTCGGCGTCGCCGAGGGCCAGGATGGCGGCGGCGAGGAGGGCGGCGTTTACGGCCCCGGCCTCACCGATGGCGAGCGTGCCGACGGGGATTCCCTTTGGCATCTGAACGATGGAGTAGAGGCTGTCGAGACCGGACAGGGCCTGGGACTGGACCGGAACACCCAGCACGGGAAGCGGTGTCATGGCAGCGCACATTCCGGGCAGGTGTGCAGCCCCGCCAGCGCCCGCGATGATGACCTTCAGGCCGCGTGCGCGCGCGGTGGCGGCGTAATCGGCGAGGCGGTCCGGTGTGCGGTGGGCGGAGACGATGCGGGTCTCATGGGGCACGCCGAGGGCGGAGAGGGTGTCGCTGGCAGGCTTCATGGTGGCCCAGTCGGACTGACTGCCCATGATGATGCCGACAGTGGGGGCAGGCGTGGTCATGCGCGCTCTCCTCGGGGGCCTTGCGTCCGGTGGGCGATGCGGAACCGGCCGGGGCAAGACGGGAAAGCGCGCGAGTATATGCAAGGCCACTTCGTGCGCAAGGCGTGTCGGTGCGCGCTTGCGGTTCGGCTTGACGCGGCGGGAGGGCTGTCCTGACGCGCGGATCGCGATAGTCTGTCGAAAACCTACAGATGGAGCCGACAGGATGACGACGTTCGACCGGGAAGACCTCATGTTCCAGCTCTTTGAGGTTGCGGGGCTGGAGGATGTCATCGCGCGCGGCCGGTTCGACCTCGACCGGGTGAGTGTCGAGGGGATACTGGACACGGCGGCGCAGATTGCCGCCGACCATTTTGCCCCGCACGCCCGGCTCCTCGACGAGAACGAGCCGGAATACGTGAACGGACGCGTCGAGATGCCGGACGTGGTGCAGGTCGCCGTCGATGCGCACCGGGAGGCAGGCTTCATTGGCGCGGGCTTCCCGGAGGAATGGGGCGGGATGGGACTGCCGGCCAGCGTGGTGCAGGCGGCGGCCTTCGTCTTCGGGACAGCGAACATCTCGTTCGGCGGCTATGGCATGCTGACCGTCGGGGCGGCGCGGCTGATCCTGAGCTTCGGGTCGGATGACCAGCGCGAGCGCTATCTGCGTCCGATGGTGGAGGGGCGGTATTTCGGGACGATGTGCCTTTCAGAGCCGCATGCGGGCTCGTCGCTGTCGGACATTTCCACGCGCGCTGAACCCATGGGTGATGGTCGCTACAGGATTTCGGGCCGGAAAATGTGGATTTCGGCGGGCGATCATGAGTTGTCCGAAAACATCGTCCACATGGTGCTGGCGAAGATTCCGGGCGGGCCTGCGGGCGTGAAAGGGATTTCGCTCTTCATTGTGCCGAAACACCGGCTGGACGCGGATGGCAATCCGGGGCCGCACAATGATGTCGCGCTGGCGGGGCTCAATCACAAGATGGGCTATCGCGGGATCACCAACACGCTGCTGAATTTCGGCGAGAGCGGTGACTGCATCGGTGAACTCGTCGGCGAGGCGCACCGTGGGCTTGGCTACATGTTCCAGATGATGAACGAGGCGCGGATCGGGGTGGGCCTCGGGGCGGTGGCGCTGGCGCAGGCGGGGTATCAGGCCTCGCTCGCCTATGCCAAGGACCGCCCGCAGGGGCGCCATCCGGACGGCAAGGATGCCGGCGCGCCGCAG
>JBGSUF010000088.1:0-5027 GCA_041736285.1 Hyphomonadaceae bacterium
GATCGCGCGCCTTCAGCGCGCCCTTGCGGCCTGATGCGCCGCCGGTGGTGGTCTGGCGTTCGCGCGTCGGAAGGAGTTTCAGCGGCGTCAGGGCCTGCCGGCGCAACTCCCGGCGCGCCGCTTTCTGAGTGTCCGCCGAGATCACCCCCTTGCGGCGGCGACCCTCGGCATCAACGGCGATATATTCATACGCCGCCATTTTCGCCCCCACCCTGACGCACCACGCGAAGCACTTCCTCCGCGCTGGTCACGCCACTGGCGACCAGCAATGCCCCCTGCCCCCGCAGCCCTTCGCCCCCGCGAAAAGCATAGGCTTCGATCTCCGCCTCGCGTGCATCGTCATGGATCAATCGGCGAAGCTCGCCATCAATCACGATCAGTTCGTAAATGCCTACCCGGCCGACATAGCCCTGGCCACCGCAGCCATCGCATCCCCCGGCGCGGTGGAAGACGTGCTGGCCAGCCACCGAAAGGTCGAGCAATTCCAGCTCCCGGGACGACGGCGTGTACGGCGCCCGGCAATTGGGGCAGAGCCTGCGCACGAGGCGTTGCGCAACGATGCCGCTGAGCGTCGAGGACAACAGGAAAGGTTCAACGGCCATGTCGCGAAGGCGGGTGACGGCCGCTGCGGCTGAATTGGTGTGGACTGTGGACAGCACCAGATGCCCCGTCAGCGACGCCTGAACGGCAATCTGCGCCGTCTCCTGATCGCGGATTTCGCCGACCATGACGATATCGGGATCCTGACGCAGTATGGCGCGAAGGCCTGCAGCGAATGTCATGCCGACCTTCGCGTTGACCTGCGTTTGTCCGACCCCATCGAGACCGTATTCGATCGGGTCTTCAACGGTCAGGATATTGCGGGACTGGTCATTCAGAAGCGTCAGCGCCGAATAAAGCGTCGTGGTCTTGCCCGATCCGGTTGGCCCGGTGACGAGGATGATCCCGTTCGGCTGTGTCAACAGGCCGCGAAACGTCTGCAGCATGGCGGCGGGCATGCCGAGCTCGTCCAGGTCGAGCCGGGCCTGCTGCTTGTCGAGCAGGCGCATCACGACACGCTCGCCATAGCGCGCCGGCAGCGTCGAAATCCGCACGTCGATCGCCCGCCCTCCGAGCGACAGCGACACCCGCCCGTCCTGCGGCACGCGCTTTTCTGCGATGTCGAGCCGGGCCATGACCTTGATCCGTGAGACCAGCAGCGGCGCAACCTTGCGCGATGGCGTCAGGATTTCGCGCATCACCCCGTCCACGCGCAGCCGGACCGAAAGCCTGTCCTCGAACGGCTCGATATGGATATCCGAGGCGCGCGTGCGAACGGCCTCTGCGATCAGTCCATTGATGAGGCGAATGATCGGAGCATCGTCGGACGTGTCGAGGAGATCGGCATTCTCGTTCAGTCCGGCCGCCAGACTGCCAAGATCGCCATTCTCGTTGGCCGCCTCGTCAATACCGTCAACATTGATGCCGTCCTGCGCATAGGTTTCCGAGAGTGCCCGCTCGAACTGCTCCTTGCCGAGATTGGTGATCCGCGCCCGCGTCACCGCCAGTCGGCGCGCTTCCAGAACGCCGCGAGGGTCGGCGCCGTCGCGCACCCCGATGATCGGCCCGCCGCCTGCGTCATGCAGCAGGATGACGCCTTTCTCGCGCGCAAATGTATAGGACAGTCTCGAAGGTGTTCCTTGCGTCAAACCATCTTCTCCACTGCACAATCTACAAAGGGGGCGGCCCGGCTGCCCCACGGGAAAATGCAACGCGTCAGCAGATCAGCGCCGCATCTCCATTTCGCGCACCAGTTCCTCAAGGCTTGATACGCCCGCAGGGCTGGCGCTGCGCTGAGCATCGACCATGTAGTTATACTTGAACTCGGTCGCATCACGCATGTCCATGCCGCTGCGCACGATGGTTGGCCGCAAGAACACCATGAGATTGGTGCGGTTGCGCTGCACGCCTTCGGAGCGGAAAGCCCGGCCGAGCAGCGGAATGTCGCCCAGCAGTGGCACTTTCGACTGCGTGATGGTCTCGGTTTCCTGAATCAGGCCGCCGAGAACGATCATCTCGCCATTGTCGGCGAGGATTGTCGTCGAAATTTCCCGCTTGTTGGTGATGAGGTCGGTGGAAATGCCCGTCACCGCGCCGGCGACGGACGAAACTTCCTGCCGGATGCTGAGGCGGATGGTGTTGTCGTCGGCGACCTGCGGGATGACTTCCAGCTTGATGCCGACATCCTTGCGCTCGACCGTGCGGAAAGGATTGGTGAAATCGGCGCTCAGCGCCTCCCCGGTCGTCACAGGGATTTCCTGGCCCGCGAGGAAGTAGGCCGGCTCATTGTCCAGCGCCAGCACGCTCGGCGTCTGGAGGATGTTGGAGTCCTGATCCTGCTGCACCGCATTGATGATCGCGCCGAACACCGCGCCGTCATCATTGGTGCCGCCAAATCCGAAGATGCCGCCTTGCGTGCGCAGCAACGAACTGATGGCGAGATCGGCCAGCCCGACCGCCCCGTCACCGGCCGAGTCGTCAAACCCGTCAAGGATCAGCGCGCCGGACAATGCCAGCACGTTCGGCGTGGAGGAGGTGAAATTGGTCGCCGCGAACGGGATGGAATTGTTGTCTCCGCCGCCGAGCACGAATTGCAGACCAAGTTCGCGAACAGCATCGTCCGACAACTCGACCACAATCGCTTCGACCAGCACCTGCGCGCGGCGCACGTCCAGCTCGCTGATGACACGCTCAAGCTCCCGAAGCATGATCGGATCCGCGCTGATGACGATGGCGTTTGTCGGCGCATGGACGACCACGCTCGGCGGGGCCATTTCGATGTCGCCCGGCGAGGCGGCGTCCGTCATGCGCGCGCCGAGGCTTTCGATGATCGGTGCAATGTCCTTGGCCGAGGCATATTTTAGCGAGATGACCTTCAGCGTCTCTTCGGCGCGAACGCCCGAAGTATCAAGGTCGCGGACCACGGAGGTCAACCGCGACACGTCGCCGGCATCGCCGCGCAGGACGACCGAATTGTTGCTCTCGACCGCGACGGCGGCGACATCGTAGGTGAAGGCGCTGTTGGTGCCCTGCGTCAGCCCGTTGATCGTCTTGGCCATCTCCGCCGCGCTGACATTGTTCAGCGAAACGGTGACGATGGACGAGCGGTCCTGATCGAGTTCAGCAACGAGCGTCCGCACCCGGCCCATATTGGCCGCATAGTCCACCACGATGACGGCGTTGGTCTCTGCGCTGGCTGAAACCTGCCCCTGCGCATTCGTCAGCGGCTGGATCATCTTGGCGGCTTCAACCGCGTCGAAATTCTCGAACCGGAACACCGCCGTCTCCAGCTGGTCCCCGCTGACGCTGCGCGACATCATCCCGGCCTGCGCGTTGGCCATCTGCTCCGGAACGATCTTGTAGACACCCGACGGGCCGGGCACGACGGCAAAGCCATGCACGCGCAGCGTCGACAGGAAGACCTGGAAGACCTCATCGGTGCTGAGCGGCGTCTGCGACACCACCGTCACATTGCCCTGCACCGACGGATGAACCACGAAGGTGTAGCCGGTGATGGTCGACACATCGTCCAGAAGGATGGAGATATCCACATTCTGGAGATTGATGATGTGCTGCTGGCCTGCGCGGCTGGCCTCGTTCGACCCGGTCGCAGAGATCGGGAAGTTCTGCCCCCACGCGGCAGCGGGCGCGAGAATGCCGGCGAGAACGGTCGCAAGCACGCGATGCGAAACGCCCTTCGGCTTCATGGAAATCAGCATGTCCTTCACCCCTGCTTTTTGATTCGGACCGTCAGAAGACGGCGTTGTTCTCCGCGCATCAGCGCAATCTCGATTGTTTCGGCGCTCCCGAGCGCAGCCAGCCCGGCGAGCAGGTCTGCCTCGCTGGCGACGGGGCGTCCGGCCAATGCCGTCACCACGTCGCCGGGGACGAGGCCGGACGACTGAAAGAGCGATGGATCCTGCGCAGGATAAATCGCGACGCCGGCGATGCCCGGCCGCTCCGGCACGGCCAGCCGGATTGATGTGGCCAGCGTGCGCAAATCATCAGCGCTCATCTCGACCTCGAACGCGTTGCCAGCCTCGACCGGCGGCGCTGACGTGCCTGGCGCCGCGCCCAGACCGCCGGACCGGCGACCGCCAATCGTGCGAATGCCTTCGGCGTCGGAATCGAGCTTGGGCAGCCATTCGGAGCGTCCGTCGCGGCTGATCAGGATACCGTCGGCAAAGACGCGCGCGATCGAAACGCCCTGCATTCCGTCAATCTGATCGCCCACGCGGTAGCGCAATTGCGGACCGGACCCGCGCGAGACGATGACGCTGCTTGGCTGGTCGCTGTTGGCAAATATGCCGTGAAGGATGAGTTCGAGTTCCGTCTGCGGGGCCTGGCGCGCGTCGAATTCGCTCGGCGGGAGCGCATTTGCAGCGCTTGTCGTCCGAAAGGGTGACCGGGTCGCCAGAACCGAAAGGTCGGCGGGGCCAGAGGCCCTTGCCGCGCCGATTGCGGGGGCCTCAACCAGATAGCCCGCCCCAATGCTGCCAGCCCATCCGAGCCTTGCCCCCGACATGGCCAGCACGACAACCGCGGCGAACGCAAGAAACAGGGCAGCCGCACGCTCTTGCGGCGCGCCACTCTGCTCCTGAGCCTTCGAACTCGCCATGCAACGCCCCAATCACCACGGGAAGGCCGCCGCCTGAATACCAGGTTCGTGCGGCAACCGCCCGGGCTTGGCGTCGACGGGCATTATCAGAACATTGACAACCCGGCGGGACAGGCTCCTCGCAGTCTTCTGCTCAATCGCACGACGCTGTGACGTTCAGATAACAGTTCAATGACGGTTCTTTATCAGTCTTATGACACTGATGTGACAGACGACTTGGCGTAGGCGGCCAGCATGTTGCGGGCCAGTTGTCGGGCTTCGGGGCCGATGTCGGGGTGGTCGAGGGCGTGGGCCAGGACGGCTTCGAAATAGCCGATCTTGGAGCCGCAATCATAGGGTATGCCCTGAAACTCGAAGGCGTGGAAATCCT
>JBGSUF010000169.1:0-5248 GCA_041736285.1 Hyphomonadaceae bacterium
GCGTTGAGGGCGGCAAGCGCTGCGCGGACGGCGGGCAGGACGACATCCGGACCGGCCTTGATGGCGGCCTGGGTCGGCCAGACGAGGGCCGCGACATGGGCGCGGTTCTCGCCGCAGATCAGGGCGTCAGCGATATAAGGGGAAAGGGCGCGGACAATGTCTGTGCGCAGCTGCCCGCCGGAGACCCAGGAGCCCGTCGAGAGCTTGAACTGCTCTGCGATGCGGCCGACGAAGACAAGGCCCATTTCGGGGTGTTCGGGGTCGTCGAAGCGTGCCGTGTCGCCGATCCGGTAATAACCTTCCTCGTCGCGCAGGGCGGCGTTGGCGGCCGCGTCCTGTCCAAGATAGCCGGGGGTGACCATCGGTCCCTTCATGCGCAGCTCGTATGCGCCGGTGTCGCCCTCCGGAACCATCTTCACCGACAGGCCCGGCATGGGCAGGCCAAGGCCGACCTTCTCGGTCATGAAATAGATCGACATGCAGCCCGACGTGGTCTCGGTCGCGCCATAGCCGGTAGTGAAGAAGATGCGGCGACCGGTCTCGGCGACGGCGAGGGTCTGGATGCGGTCATAGAGCGGCTGGGGCAGGCCGGCGCCGCCATAGAGCATCAGCCGCAGGTCGCGGAAGAATGTCGCGCGCAGGACAGGGTCGGCATCGAGCGCATCTGCCAGCATGGCGTAGCCCAAGGGCACGTTGGTGAAGTAGCGCAGCGGGATGTCGCGCAGATTGGCGATGGTCAGGTCGAACAGGCCGGGGAGAGGCTTGCCGGCGTCAATGTAGAAGCTGCCGCCGAAGATCATCGCGGCCATCGAGGAGAAGGCACCGGAAACATGGCTCCACGGCAGCCATTCGAGAAGGACATCGTCCCATCCGGCAGCGCGCCCGAGAGTCTGCCAGCCCTGCGAGAGGTTGGCGACGATCATGGCCTGCGTGTGGATCACGGCCTTGGGGCGACCGGTCGAGCCGGAGGTCAGCATGTAGGCGGCGGGGGCATCGGGGTCCAGGGCAGCGATGGAAGCGTCAACGGCTGGGGTGACGCGGGTCTGCAGGATGTCGGCAAGATCATGCGCGGACGAAGGCGGGAAGGCGCCGGGCGCGCAGGTGATGAGGCGGGCGCCGGTTGCGGTCATGGCGAGGGCGGCGGGGGCGAAGGGCGCGGTCTCGGCGAAGATGATCGCGGGGGAAATGGTCTGCATCACGTGGCGCAAGCGGGCATATCCGCCGGCCGCTCCGATCAGGGCATAGTTGGCGCTGACCGGGCAGACCGGCACGCCCGCCGACATCGCGCCGAGGCGGACAATCGCATGGGCAATGGAGTTGCCCGACAGAATGGCGATCGGGCGGCCCGGCGGCAGATCGAGGTCCAGCAGCCACTGCGCAAAGGCGTCCGCGCGGGCCTTCACCTCGGCAAAAGAGAGGGTGTGCCAGGGGGAATCTGCGGCGTTTCGTTCGGCTATGCAAGTCTTGTCGGGGATGGCGGCGGCCTGGCGGGCCAGACCCTCCGGCACCGAGCGGACGGCGATTTCGAGCGGCTGGCGAGGGGTGAGGATGATGTCACCGCCGCTGCGACGCTCGATCGAAAGATCCACGGTGGGGAAATCCACCTCCCGGAAGGGAATGCCCTGCATGTCGCCGCTCTCCCGACTTTCCCGGCCACGCTTTCGATAAGGATAGCGGCCGCGTTTTAGTATGATTATGCAATCGTCTCTATCAGTAAAGGCACGCTGCGGGACGTGTCAATTCGTTCCGTTGGGGCAGGCGGGGTGGTTTACGACACGCACGCAAGATGGGCCGGGCGGCGATGCGGGACGCTTGACGAGGCCGGAAAAGCAACCGCATATAACTTGCATAGACAAACTGCCCTCGGCGGCAGACAAGAGCCAAAACGGCTGTAAAACGGGGAGAGATCGACATGCGCAAACTGATGATGGCGGCGGCGGGACTGGCCTTGCTGGCCGGATGTGCGACGGGGACGAATGGCGCGGCGACGGGTGTCGTGGCGATGAGCCCGGCGGTGGAGCGGGCCTCGGCGCCGGCGCTGGCCAGCGGTGCACTTTCTCCGGAACTGGCCGGTGATGCGCGGATCGCGGTCGTGCTCGACATGATCGATGCGTGGAACATGAAGGACTGGCCGCGCGTGATCGACCTCTTTGCCGAGGATGGCAGCCTGCATTCGATGATGATCGCGCCGATTGTCGGCCGGGACTCGGTGGGTTCGCGGATCAACTACATGGCCGAGGGGCTTGAACAGATCACGCTGACACCGGTCAATCTGGGCATTGTGAATGACGTGGTCGTTCTCGAGCGCGTCGACAGCTTCACCTACAAGGGCAAGAAGGGGTCGGTGCCGGTTGTCGGCATCATCGTCGTGGAGGATGGCAAGGTGAAGGAGTGGCGCGAATACTATGACCGCGCCGAACTGCTCGCCGCCATGGGCATCGGGACCGACTTCGACGCTGAAGCGCGCTGATGGCGAGCGAGGCGCGCACAACCCCGACCGGCGCTGCGGCGACGGCGGGGGATGAGGACGGTCAGCTGCGTTATCCCTCGCCGGTGGTCGCGTGGGCGACCGTGGTGGTGCTGTTCTTCGCCTACATCCTGTCATTCATCGACAGGATGATCATCGGGCTGCTGGTTGAGCCGATGAAGGCCGATCTGGGGCTGACCGACACCCAGATCAGCCTTTTGCAGGGGCTGGCGTTTGCGATCTTTTACACGATTGTCGGCTTGCCGCTGGGGCGGCTGATCGACCGGGCTTCGCGGCTGAAGATCGTCGCGGTCGGCGTTGTGCTCTGGAGCGTGATGACGGCGGCGTGCGGGATGGCGGGCCAGTACTGGCAGCTTTTTGCGGCGCGCATGGGCGTGGGCGTGGGTGAGGCGACGCTGTCGCCCGCCGCGTACTCGATCATTTCCGACAGCTTTCCCCGGCGCAGGCTGGGCCTTGCCATGGGCGTCTACGGCCTCGGATCGGCTGTCGGGGCTGGCCTTGCCTACATGATCGGCGCGCATGTGGTGCAGCTTGTCGGGGTCGGCGGCGGGGTGACGCTCCCCCTGATCGGCGAGTTGCGGGTGTGGCAGGCGGCGTTCGTGATTGTCGGCCTGCCGGGGGTGGTGTTTGGATTTATCTTCTGGCTGATGCCCGAGCCCGCACGGCTGTCGGACCAGTCGGGACAGGCGCAGGAGCTGGTGCCGCTGCGCGATGTGTGGGCCTTCCTGATGCGGCGTTCGGGGTCGGTGCTCGGGCTGTGCCTTGCCGTGGGGATGGTGAACTTTGCGGTGTTTGCGGCGATCTCCTGGTTTCCGAGCTTCCTGATCCGGGCACATGGGTTTTCGCTGCCGGACGCGGGACGCCTGGCGGGGGTGTGCCTGATTGCGGGCGGGGTGATCGGGCTGGTCGGTGGCGGCTGGGTGTCTGACCGGCTGGGCCGGGGGAGCGCAGCGGCGCGGCTGCAGTTTTGCGGGCTGGCGGCGCTGGCGGGGACGATTGGCGCCGCCGTGTTTCCGCTGACTGGCAGCTTGATCGTCACATCGATCGCTTTTGTGGTCTTCTTCTCGGCCGCCGCGCTGCCGGTCGGGGCGGCGGCGACGGCCCTGCAGCAGCTGACACCCAACCGGATGCGGGCAACCGTGTCGGCGGTTTATCTGTTCATCGTCAACCTGATCGGGCTTGGCCTTGGACCAACGGCGACGGCGGTGGTGGGCGACACATTTTTCGCCGGATCGGACGGAATCCGCTACGCCATCGCGATCGTGTCTCCCATCGGCTTCGCGATTGCGGCGCTGCTTTTCTTTACATCGTCAGCCTATGCAAGGCGCGAGGTGTGACAGATTGCCGGGGTTGAAATCGCGCGACGCCCCTGTAAACAACGTGTCGGACTGCAGGCTTGCTGCACCGCCGCAATGGTGAAAGCATAAGCTTGCGTATTCGATACCATGCCGCGCAGGCCGGACGTGCAGGCGGCAGGTGCAGAGACAGGTGGCGCGTGTGACGGCGGAAAAGAAATTCATCAGGACGTGCTCGATCTGGCGTGCGCTGGAGGTTGTCGGGGACACGTCGACGCTGCTGATCCTTGAGGCCAGCTGGCTCGGCGCGCGGCGTTTCGAGGAGTTTCGCGCGCGCACAGGGCTGCTGAAGCCGCTGCTCAGCGACCGGCTCAAGCGGCTGGTCAGCGCGCAGGTTCTGGAGCGGCGTCAGTATACGGACATGCCGCCGCGCTTTGACTATGTGCTGACCGCCAAGGGCCGCGACCTCTACTGGACGGCGCTGATGATGCTGCGCTGGGAGCGCAAATGGGCACCCGATCGCGCCTGCATCCACATCAACCTGCGCCATCTGACATGCGGGCAGGAAACCGATCCCGTGCCAGCATGTGTGCACTGCCATGAGAGCTTCACCGCACGCGAAGTGGACTGGAATGAGGGGCCGGGCGTGGGCTGGATGGCCGCCATCTACAGCCGTCGCCGCCGCCAGCGTGACACCAATTCCGGGCGCGCGCCGCAGGCCAATGTGCTCGACTTCGTGGCGCAGATCACCGGTGACCGCTGGGCAAGCCTGGTGCTGCGCTCGATCTTTTCCGGCGTGCGGCGGTTTGACGAGATCTGTGACGACACGGCGATGGCGACCAACATCCTGTCGGAGCGACTGCAATGGCTGTGCTCCATCGGGATGCTGACCATGCACCGCTACAGCGACCAGCCGGCGCGGTTTGAATACCGGCTGACGGAAATGGCGATCGACTATTACCCCATCCTGCTGATGCTGCTGCAGTGGGGCGATAAATACTACGTCTCGCCGGAGGGGCCGCCGCTGCTTTTGCGCCACAACGCATGCGGGGCTGATCTTCATGCTATCGTCGCTTGCTCGTGCTGCGGAGAGGCGCTGACGCCGGAGACGGTCGCGTTCGAGATCATCGAGGCCGAACCCGTCAGCGACGAAGCGGTCAAGGCCGCGGGCTGAAATTCGCGCGGCGGCGCGATGACACTTGCAAAACAAAACTTACCCCTCTAGCCTTGCCTCAGCGCGCTGAAGAACGGGCAGGGGAGAGAAGATTTGTCCACGCCGAAAAGCCAGCCGGATTCATCGGTTGCGGACCAGGGTCGCCCGGAACAGGGTCGCCCGGAACAGGGGCGCGTGATCATCGTGACCGGGGCCGGCGCGGGGCTGGGGGCGGCATTTGCGCGCCACCTTGCAGCGACGGGGGCGCAGGTCATCGTGTCCAACCGGCGAAGACCCGATGCGCCCGACAGC
>JBGSUF010000170.1:0-4959 GCA_041736285.1 Hyphomonadaceae bacterium
GGCCGAAGCGCGCGTCATCGTCCTGGAGCGACGGCTTGAGGCAGCGCTGGCCGACCTCGTCGCCCTGGCGCGGTTCGTCGACCGCCGCGCCGCCGGAACCGGTTTTGAGCACAGCACTTCCGCCACCCTGGCACGTCTCGCCGATGGACAGGGCGATCTCTTCCCTCCACAAACCGAACCGAAAGAGGACATGACATGAATGATGCACGCCGCCCCGATGGAATGATGTCGCCGATGGAAAAGGTGATGATGGATGTGCCCGTGCGCGTCGATGTCGTGCTGGGTGAAGTCCGGATGGCCATCGAGGAATTGCAGGCGCTCTCGCCGGGTGAGATTCTCGCGCTGGAGCGGGAAACCGGCGAGGAGGTCGATATTCACGTTTCCGGACGCCTGATGGCGCGCGGACGGCTCGTCATCGTTGATGACCAACTCGGCGTCACGCTGACGGAAATCGTGGATGCACCGCTGGCGGCGTGATTCGCGGCCACAGCACAATTTCCTCACGCGGGGAAGGCTTTTGTTAACCACATTCGCGCTTTCCTGTCCCCTGAACAACGTGTCTCAACCTTGTGATCCCTGACAGCCCGAACGGGGCTGCATCGCTCACACAGCCGACGAACAGGCAGGCCGCATCATGCGTATGAAGATGTTCTCCGCAGAGACCTTCGAAAAAGCGCAGGCGCTGATTCAGGCCGAGTTTGGCGACGATGCGATCATCCTGTCCGAGCGAGAAATCGATGGCCGCGTGGAAGTGCGCGCTGCGGTGGATCGCCGGTCGGTCGTGCGCCTTCCCGATCCGGACCGTCGCCCACGCCCCGAACTGGCCGAGCGCCAGATCGTCCACGATGGCCTGCGCCATCGGCTCCGCGAGATACTCGACTGGCACGGTGCGCCGGGCGCGCTGGCCGAACTCGTGGCCAATGCCGCCGGACGGCTGGTCACCGGCGATACAGCCCCGCAGCAGGCCCTGACGGCCGGCATTGAGGGCATTATTGCCTGCGCCCCGATTTCGGCCATGCCTGACCGCAACATCATCCTCGTCGGCCCGCCGGGTTGCGGACGGACCGCCACAACGGCAAAGCTCACCCGCCGCGCCGCAATCGCCGGACACGATCTGGTGCCGCTGGCGGCAGACTTCGACGCGACCGCAGGCGGGGCGCAGCTCTCGGCCTATCTGGAGCGCGAACAGCACCTCGTGACGTCGGTTCGCGATCCGGGCGAATTGTTCAGATTCCTCGCCGGGTTTGACAGCCGCACGCGCCGGTGCGTGATCGATCTGCCTGCGATCAACCCCTTCGACCGGGAAGACCTCGCGCGGCTGCAGGACCTCCTGCCCGCGATCGACGCCGAGCCTGTGCTCGTCATGTCCGCCGAGGGCCATCCGGCCGACCTTGAGGACGCGGCGCGCGCGTTCGCGAGCCTTGGCATACGCCGCGCCATCGTCACCAAGCTCGACATCGTGCGCAGGCGGGGCGGAGTGTTTTCCGCCATCGCCACCGCTCGCATGTCCTTGTCTCACCTTGCGGTCACACCCTTCATCGGCGGCGGGCTTGTCCCGGCGGCGGCAGGGAGGATCGCTTCGCTACTGATTGAAGACGCACCAGGGCATGAAGCCCTGAAAGGAGCTGCGTAATGAGCTTCATGCTTCGAAAGTCACTGGATCGACCGACCAGTCCGCCGCCGCGTGTTGCACCGGCGTCGATCATCGCTGTTGCCTCCGGCAAGGGCGGCGTCGGCAAGACATTCACCTCCATAACCCTCGCCAGCGCCTTTGCGCGCGCCGGGAAGCGGACGCTTCTGGTTGACGGCGACCTTGGCCTTGCCAACGTCGACGTGCAACTCGGCATTGCGCCGGACACCGATCTTGCGGCCGTCATTGCCGGCTGGGTCGAGCTTGAGCACGCCGTCACGCCTGTCGATGGCGGCTCACGGGCGGGCGGTTTCGATGTGCTGCCGGGACGATCGGGATCGGGCGCGCTGGCAGAACTGCCGACCACCGAGCTGGCCCGGTTTGCCGCGGGGCTGACAGCGCTCTCGATGCGCTATGATCACCTCGTGATCGACCTTGGTGCCGGGATCGAGGCCAATGTCATGCGCCTCGCGCGGGCGGCCGACAAGGTGCTGATGGTCATCACGGACGATCCGTGCTCGATGACCGACAGCTATGCCTTCATCAAGGTTCTGAAGGGCTATGCCCCGGACGTCGAGCCGGTCATTGCGATCAATCAGGCGGAGAACCGCGACGGCGGACGGCGCACGTATGAGGCGATTGCCCGGGCGTGCACCAATTTCCTCGGCTTCCGCCCGGCGCTTTCCGGCGTCGTGATGCGGGATCCCCACGTGCCGGAGACGGTGCGCCAGCAGCGCACGCTCTTCTCCACCGCGCCGGACTGCCAAGCAGCGCAGGACATCTCCCAGATCGCCGCAGCGCTCATGCGCGGGCGCGAAAGTCTCCAGCCGACGGGATGAAGCGGTCTGCCAGATCGTCACCCCAACCAGCGGGCCCGACCAGCGGGCGCAGTTGCGGGCCTTCCCGGCACGTCACCAGACGGCGTCTGCGGCCTGGTGATAGCGGTCTCTGATGATATCGGTCTGGCGCTGGATTGCATTTTCCAGATATTGCGGCCCCGCCTCTCCTCTCCCCGATGTTCGGGAAGGGGAGAGGCGGGGCCTTTCGCTTTGATATATCTGGGGCGTGACGTGCCTCCCCTCCGCCCGCTTGGGGGAGGGGAGGGACTGGTTGCCTTACTCGGTGGCGGTTTCGGTCAGCTTGAGGGAGCCGAGCAGGACGGCCTTGGCGCGTTCGAGTTGGTAGTCCTCGCCCTCATAGTCTTCCGGCGGCTGGTCTTTCGGCGTGTGCGGTGCGACGCGTTCAATGCCGTCTTCGTTGTCGAGCGCGTTCGGCAGCGCCGACTCGGAGAAGAACCGCAGCTTCTCGATCTCTTCCTCCGTGTAGCGGCGGTTGGCGACTTCGATGTCCGGCTCGATGCCGGTGGACTGGATGGAGCGACCTGACGGGGTGTAGTAACGCGCCGTGGTGAGGCGAAGCGCGCCGCGGCTGGAGCCGATCGGGATGACGGTCTGCACCGAACCCTTGCCGAATGAGGTGACGCCAAGCACCGTGGCGCGGCCCCTGTCCTGCAGCGCGCCGGCGACGATCTCTGCGGCGGAGGCCGAGCCGCCATTGATGATGACGACGATCGGGACGCCGCGGAATTCCTCGCCGCGCCTCGCGTTGTAACGCTGGATGTCCTGCGCGTCGCGGCCGCGCGTGGAGACGATCTCACCGCCGGTCAGGAAGAGGTCGGAGACCTCCACGGCCTGATCGAGCAGACCGCCCGGATTGTTGCGCAGATCGAGGATCAAGCCTTTCGGCGCGCCGCCAACCTCGCGGCTGATCTCGTCGAGACCGGCGCGCAGAAGGTCTGTGGTGCGCTCATTGAAGGCGGAGATGCGGACGTAGCCAATGCCCTCCGGCTCAACGCGGGCGACGACGGATTTCGGGCGGATGACCTCGCGCGTAAGGGTGACGTCGAAGGTTTCGTCCTGGCCGGGGCGCAGGATGGTGATGGTGATATCGGTGCCGACAAGTCCGCGCATGACCGACACGGCGTCATTCAGCGTCTGACCGACAATCGCCTGTCCGTCGATGGCCGTGATCAGGTCGCCGCTTTCGAGGCCGGCGCGGCTGGCGGGCGTGTCGTCGATCGGGGCGATGACCTTCACGAAACCGTCTTCCATCGTCACCTCAATGCCGAGGCCGCCATACTCCCCGCTGGTCTGCTCCTGCATGGAGGTGAAGTCTTCCGGGGAAAGATACGAGGAATGCGGGTCGAGGGAGGTCAGCATGCCATTGATGGCCGCCTCGATCGCTTCCTTCTCGTCGATTTCGGTGACGTAGCTGCGCTGCACCCGGCCGAGCACATCGGTGAACAGCTCAAGCTCGGAGAGTGTGTTCGTGACCCGGTCACTGCCATTGTTGGCGGCCGACCATGCGAGCGAACCCGCGCCAACCGTAGCGAACCCGACAATACCGCCAAAGGCCGCGCCCGTGATCCATGACCGCATAGGTCTCTCCTGTTGTTGCCTGTCGCCCGGCGGGCGCAGGGGCAGACTAGCTGCCTTTCATCCATGTCGCCGGATCGAGCGCGCGTTGGTCTTTGCGAACTTCGAGATACAGCTCCGGCGGGGGCTGCGTGCGGGCAGGCATTCGACCGACCGGCTCTCCGGCTGCGACCCACTGGTCGCGAGAGCCATAAATCTGGGCCATTCCGCTGAGTATTACATGGTATCCGTCGCTTGTACTCAAGATCAACATAACACCATAGCTGCGAAATTCACTCGCATAAACGATGCGGCCGTCGACAGGGGCGACGACCTGGGCTTCTTCGCGGGTGACGATGGTCAGGCCTTCGGCGGTTGAACCGGTTGGGGTTTTCTCCCCGAACCGCCTGGCGACAAGGCCCGTCGCCGGACGTTGCATCCCGCCGAGAGCGGCGTTGTCGAGGGGGCGGGCGGTGTTGAAGAGGGGGTCGGGACGGGGGGTGTCGGTGCGCACGGAGGGGGATTCGAGGGCTGCGGTGCGGGTTTCGGGCCGGGCAGGCTTGGTGCGCGGTGCCGGCGGTGCGATCGCTTCGAGGCCGGCGAGGAGTTGCTGAAGGGATCCGGCCTGCTCGCCAAGACGACGGACTTCGGCCCGCAGCTCATCCGCCTCGCCGGAGAGATCTTCGAACGTGCTGCGCTTGATGGCGGCAAGGCGTTCGATCTCGACCTTCTTTTCGGCAAGGACGGCTTCGGCGGCGTCAAGGCGCGCGCGTTCGCGGCGCAGGTCACGTTCGACGGCTTCGAGGCTGGCAAGCTCAGTGCCGAGCCGGTCGGTGCGGTCCTTCACCTGCGGGGCGGCGGAGCCCATCAGGATGGCGGCGCGGATGGCGCTGGAGGCGTCATCGGGAGCGGTGA
>JBGSUF010000197.1:0-4401 GCA_041736285.1 Hyphomonadaceae bacterium
GGGAGGGGCGCGGCGCCCAGAAGTCCGGCCATCAGGTCCGCCGGTGGCTGTCCGGTCAGGAAGGCAAGGCGGGCGACGGCAGCGCGCTGGCCTGCAAGCAGAGTGTTGCGCCGCGCCTGAAGTTCGGTGACCTCGGCGCGGGCACGTACGAGATCGAATTCCGGCGCGAGATCCTGACCGACAAGGAGTTCGGTGAGGCGGAGCGTTTCCCCGGCAAGCTCGATGTTGCGACCGGCGATCTCGTATTGCGCCTGAAGTCCGCGCAGTTCTGCGTAGGCGGTGCCAACCTCGCCGAAGACGGCGACCATGACGGCGCGGCGGTCTTCGATGCTGGCGTCGATCAGTGCGTCGGCAGCGCGGCCCGAGCGCTCTAGGCGGCCGAAGAGGTCGATCTCCCAGTTCAGGTTGAGACTGATGTCAAAGAGGTTCTGAAGCGAGGGGGCGCCGGGCGGCGGGCCGAGGCCGCCAGCCTGCTCGCTGCTCTGCAGGCGGCTGCCGGAACTGGTGGCCCCGATACCGGGACGACTGGCGGCGGTGACGCGGTCGCGGGTCGCGCGGGCTTCCTCGACGCGGAAAGCTGCGGCGCGAAGGTCGGTGTTGGCAACGGCGGCGGCCTTGATGAGGCCCGTCAGGACGGGGTCGTCGAAACGGTCCCACCATGCCGCCTCAAGGGCGATCGCGGCATCGAGTCGATCGGCGCCCACGGACGTGATGTCACTCAGGGCCGGTGACGGCGCCAGAGCGGGGGCGACATAGTCCGGACCGACAACGCAGCCCGAGAGCATGAGCAGGGCGAGCGGGGAGAGGCGCGTGCGTCTCATTCTGCAACTCCGAGGCTGGCGGCGTTCGGGGAGGGTCGTCGCTTGCGGCTGCCATGATTGCGGATGCCGAAGAACAGGCAGTAGAGCACAGGCGTCAGGCCGAGGGAGACGATGAACATTCCGATGCCGAGCCCGAAAGCGAGCGCCACGGCCATGCCGTAAAACAGGATATCCTGCGCGATGATGAGCGGCAGAAGGCCGATAATCGTCGTGATCGACGACATCAGGATCGGCCAGAGGCGGCGTTTGCAGGCGCTGATGACGGCCTCGACGCCTTCGCGTTCGCCTTCCCGGAGTTCAATGTCCATGCGGTCGACGAGCACGATGGAGTTGTTGATGATGATCCCCATCAGCGCGTAGAGGCCGAGAATGACCATGAAGCCGAAATCGGCCTGCATGACGGCCAGGCCGACGGCCGCCCCGATAATGACGAAGGGCAGGCCGAGCAGGAGGATGGCCGGGCGCCGGAAACCATTGAACTGAAGTACCAGGGCGACGAGGATCATCGAGAAGATCAGCGGCATTGTCGCGGCCAGCGCGGCATTGGTCGAGCCGGTTTCGTCGAGTATGCCGTCGAACTCCACGAAATGACCCGGCGAAAGCGATGCGTTCAGGGCTTCGATCCGCGGCGCGAGCACGGGGGCCATGTCTTCCGGCGTCAGGTCGGGATTGCGCGCCTGAATGGTGACGGTCCGGATCAGGTCTTCGCGCTGGATGAAGGAGTAGCCCGGCACGCGCTCCACTGCCGCGATCTGCGACAGGGGCACGCTCTCACCCGTGATCGGGGAGAAGATCGAAATGGTGCGCACGCGGTCGAGGCTGGCGCGCTCCTCGCCAACGGCGCGCAGGATGATCGGGATGACCTCATCGCCGTCTCGGAATTGCGAGATCGGCGTGCCGGATGCAAACTGCGCGAGCGCTCTGGAAACGTCGGAGGATGTGACGCCGGCGATCCGGGCCGCCTGCTGGTCGATGACGACATCAAGGCTGTCGACACGGTCATGCCAGTTGGACCAGACATCAATGGTGCCGGGCACGTCGAGCAGGATTTGTTCGAGCTCCCTCGATTTCTCGAAGACATAGTCGGCATCGGGGCCACGGATCTGAACCTCGATCACATTCGGGTCGGATGGGCCGAGAAACATGCGCGAGACACGGGCGTCAACATCCGGGAGGGTTGTGCGGAACTGGTCGCGCAGGCGCGGAATGGCAGCAATCGCGGCGTCGATGTCGGTGACGTTGATCACCATGAAGCCCTTGTTGGGGGCTGGATCGACCGGGGTCAGCGAGAGCACGAAGCGCGGCCCGCCAAAGCCGACATAGGCGGCATGGCTGATGAAGTCGGGATAGGCGTCCTTGTCGCCGACAATCTCCATCATGGTCTTGATGCGATCCTCGGTCGTGCGGGTGGTGACCCCGGCCGGCAGATCGACATAGACGAGAAGCTGCGCGCGGTCGCTTTCCGGGAAGAATTTCTGATTGACCGTTCCCAACAGCATCCCGCCGAGCATGAACAGGCCGATCATTGCCGCCAGGTAGAGAATCCGAACGCGCAGGATGAGACGCAGCGCCGCGCCATAAGCGTCTTCCACCGCCGCAAACATACGCTCGGAGACGGAGGGCTTGCGGGGCGTGCCGTCCGCCTTGATCGCGGCCGGGAGGCGGATGAAATGATAGCAGAGTGTCGTCGTCACCGTCATCGCGAACACCCATGAGAGCGAGAGCGCAATGAGCACGACCAACGTGATCGAGCGGGTGTATTCGGTCGAGCCGGTGTTGGCGATCAGGAGGGGGAGGAAGACTGCAATGGTGGTGAAGGAGGAGGAGAGGAGGGGCAAAGCGAGTTCCCGGCTCGTCTGGGACAATGCGCGGTCGCGGTCGCCATGCTCTCCGAGCCGCCGCTTGAAGTCCTCGGCGATGACGATACCATTGTCGACCAGAAGGCCGAGCGAGATGATGAGCGTTGCCAGACTCATCCGCTCAAGATGCATCCCGAACACGCCCATGATACCGAGCGTTGCGAGGATGACAGCCGGAATGATCGAGCCGACAATCAGTCCGGTGCGGATGCCGAGCAGCAAGATCACGACGATCAGGACGATCGCCAGCGTCTGGAGCATGTTGACGGACACGCCATAGACGGCGTTTTCGACCTGGTCGGCCTGATAGGTGATGACGTCGAGGTTGAGGCCGACGGGCAGGGTTGCGCGCAGCGAGTCGATGCTTTCGCTGGCGCGTCGGGAATAATTTATGACGGACTGGTCGGACTCCATCGCGAGGGTCAGGACGATGGCCTCACGTCCGTTGAAGAACGCCTTGTTCACCGGCGGGTCGATATAGGCTTTCCGGACGGTGGCGATGTCGCCGAGGCGCAGGAGGCCGGAGCTGTCCGGGACGCGGATGAGGGTGGCTGCGATCTCCTCCAGCGTGGTGAAATCGCCGCTTGGGCGGAGGGTGTAGGCGGTATCGCCGGTGTCGATCTGGCCGCCCGGACGGATGATGTTCTGGTCGGCAAGCTGGGCCGCGATGGCATCCGGCGTGAGGCCGGACTGCGAGAGAACGGCGTCCTCATACTCGATGAAGATCTGCTCTGGCTGGGCGCCGATGATTTCGGACTTCTTCGTGCCGGGAATGGCGAGCATCTGGTCGCGCAGGTGCTGGGCGTAATCATAAAGCTCGGACTGCGCATATTCCTCGCCCCAGAGAGCCAGCGTGATGATCGCCACATCGCCGAAATCATCGTTCAGCTGCGGTGCGCTCGCGCCTTCGGGAAGGGCTGCGGCGGCGTCCTCGACCTTTTCGCGAACCTGATCGTAGATGTCCTGAATGTTGGTGTATTGCTCGTCGATGACCGGGTGAATGATGGAGACGCCTTCCATGGACGTGGAGACGATCTCCTTCAGTTCGGGCACCTGGGTCAGGGCCTCTTCGAGCGGTTTGGTGATCAGGAGTTCGACCTCCTCGGCGGCAAGGCCGGGATACTGGGTGACGATCACGGCGTCGCGGATCAGGAGTTCGGGATCCTCCCGCGCCGGCAGGGTGAAATAGCTGTAGACGCCGAACGCCATCAGGAGGGCGGCCACCAGAAAGACGGCAGGCTGAAAGCGCAGGGCGAGTGTGGAGATGTTCATCGGAGAGGCGCCCGCGGTTATGGGTTGAAGCGGTCAGCACCGACGCCAAGCGGCATGACCGTCTCGCCGCTGCGCAGGAATGAGAGGCCACGCGCGACAATCAGGTCGCCGGGCTGAAGTCCGCTCAATACGATGATGCCGCCGTCGGACATCGGGCCGACGGTGACCTCGCGTTCGGTGAGGACGCCGCTCTGTGGATCGACGACCATGACGCGGGCCTGCGATCCGGCCAGCGGGCGATAGGCGGTGAGCGGGATGCTGACACCGTCCGGGCCGCCACCGGTCGCAGCCCCCGCGACCTCAACGCGAAGGCCGGGACGGAGCCCGCCAGCGTCCTCAAGCGAGAGTGTGACAGGGTAGAGGCCAGAGCGTCCGGGCGCGTTGCCGACCTCCCTGACGACCGCATCTGCAACCTCGCCGCCGGGGCGAACGCGCACACGGGCGACAGC
>JBGSUF010000227.1:0-3013 GCA_041736285.1 Hyphomonadaceae bacterium
GGCCGAACCAGCCCAGCGCGTCCTCATTGCGCGCCTCCCAGGCCAGTTCCAGCGTGTTGCCCGGCTCATAAATCGCCCGGCGCGCCCGCGAGGCGCCGCCATGCACATAACCGGCGCGCCGGCCATGCGTCTGCGTCAGCACCTCAAGGATCATGCCGCTTTCGCCGTGCAGCCGTCCGCCAAGGACAATCGCCTCGTCATCCCAGTGCATGCAAACCGCCTCTCAGGCGTCGAAGTCGAGCCCCAGCCCGGAATAGTTGGACCGCCGTTCCATCCAGCGCGGATCGACCTTCACGAACAGGAAAAGATGCACCTTGCGCTCCAGTATCTCCTCCAGCTCGGTGCGCGCCAGCTCGCCGATCCGCTTGATGACCGCCCCGCCCTTGCCGAGCACCATCGCCTTGTGATTCTCGCGCGCGATCAGGATCGCCTGCCCGATCCGCACCGAACCGTCGCGCCGCTCCTCCCATTCCTCGGTGTCCACCGCGAGTTGATAGGGCAGCTCTTCGTGCAGGCGCAGCATCAGCTTCTCGCGTGTGATCTCCGCCGCCAGCAGGCGCATCGGAAGGTCTGCGCTCTGGTCCTCGGGATACATCGCAACACCTTCCGGCATGCGCGCCGCCAGCGCCCGGCCCAGCGTGTCGATACCCTCGCCATTGGTCGCGGAAATCGGGAAGATCTCGTCATAGACGCCCTCCCCGTTGAACTGCGCGATCAGTGGCAACACCTCGTCATGCGCGAACAGGTCCACCTTGTTGAGCGCAAGGATCGCCCGGCGGCTGCCGTGATCGTCGACGGCCCGCCTCAGTCCCGCAATCACCCGGCGATCGTCCTCGACCGACATTTTCTGCCCGCCGCTGGCCTGCCCCTTCGCGTCCGCCACCCAGGCTGACGCATCGACGAGGTGCAGCACCACATCGGCGTCGCTCGCACCCGACCAGGCCGCGTGCACCATCGCCCGGTCGAGCCGCTTCTTCGCCGCGAATATGCCCGGCGTGTCCATCAGCACCAGCTGCGCATCGCCGATCCGTACAATCCCGCGAATCGGAAACCGCGTCGTCTGCACCTTGTGGGTGACGATGGCGACCTTCTGCCCGACCAGCCGGTTGACCAGCGTGGACTTTCCGGCATTCGGCGCGCCAATGACGGCGACAAAGCCTGCGTGTGTAATCTCGCTCATTCCCTGACTTTCAGATCATGCGCCGCGGCGAGGGCCTCGGCCGCCGCCATTTCGGCGTCCTGCTTGTTCATGCCTTCGCCTTCCGCCGTTCCATGCCCGTCCAGTTGCACGCGCACGCGAAAGACCGGCTTGTGGTCCGGCCCATCCCGCCCGACCAGCTCATAGTGCGGGCGCGGCAGACCCATCGACTGCGCCACGAGTTGCAGCTGCGTCTTCGGGTCGATGCGTCTCTCCCCCAGTCCGCGCAGATGCCGCTCCCAGAATTTCAGGATGAAGCCCCGCGCCGCTTTCAGCCCGCCGTCAAGGTAGATTGCCGCAATCACCGCCTCGCACAGGTCCGCCTTGACGCTTTCCAGCGTCGCCGCCCCGTTCGCCCTCTCCGATGGCCCGAGGATGAGATGATCGGCAAGCGCGGCCCGCCCGGCCACCTCCGCGCAAGTCTCCCGCCGCACCAGCGCATTCAGCCGCCGCGCAAGACCGCCCTCCTTCTCGTCGGCAAACCGCTCCATCAGCGTTTCCGCGATCACCAGCCCCAGTACCCTGTCGCCGAGAAATTCAAGCCGCTGGTTCGACCGCACCTGCGGCAGCAGCGCCGCGCTCGAATGCGTCATCGCCCGAACAATCAGCGTCTCGTCGGAGAAACGGTGGCCGGTCACCTCGGCAATCGTGTTCAGCGCCTCCTTGCCGAGCGCTGGCATCACGCGTGTCGCCGCCCTCTGCCGGGTCCGCTTTGCCCGTCCGCCGCTCGCGCCAGCCGCGCTCATCCGACAGGGTCCAGCGCCAGCGCCTCGATGATCACCATGGCCTGCGCATACGGGTAGTCATCGGTGATCGTCAGGTGAATGACGGCCCGGTGTCCGGGCGGCGTCATCTGCGCGAGCCGTCGCTCCGCCCCGCCGGTCAGCGCCATTGTCGGCGCTCCGCTCGGCAGGTTGACCACGCCCATATGCTGCCAGTGGACACCCCGGCGCGGCACACCCGTCCCGAGCGCCTTGGCGCAGGCTTCCTTGGCGGCGAAACGCTTGGCATAGGTCTCCGCCCGTCGCCGTCGCCCGTCCGCCTTTGCCCGCTCCAGCGGCGTGAACACACGGTGGGTGAACCGCTCGCCAAACCGCTCCAGCGTCTTCTCGAAGCGCCTGATGTCCGCCATGTCCTGACCGATGCCGAGGATCATCCCCGCGCCCTGTCCATCGCGTCGCGCATCTGGCGCACCGCCGCGTCCAGCCCGATGAAGATCGCCTCGCCGATCAGGAAATGCCCGATATTCAGCTCTGCCAGTTCCGTTATCGCCGCCACCGGCCCGACATTCTCAAATGTCAGCCCGTGCCCGGCATGTGGTTCGATCCCGCGCCGTCTTGCGTCCTTCGCCGCCAGCCGCAGCCGCTCAAGCTCGACCGCCGCCGCCGCTTCCCCGCCCTCAAGCCATAGCTCGGCATAACGCCCGGTGTGCAACTCCACCACCGGCGCGCCCAGCACCTCGGCGACCGCGATCTGCACCGGGTCCGGCTCGATGAACAGCGACACCCGCGCCCCCGCCTCCGCCAGCCGCCGAACGATTGGCGCGATCTGGTTGTGCATCCCGGCAACGTTCAGTCCGCCCTCGGTCGTGCGTTCCTCGCGCCGCTCCGGCACGATGCAGGCTGCGTGCGGGCGAAACCGCGTTGCAATAGCTGTCATCTCGTCGATTGCCGCCATTTCCAGGTTGATCGGCAGGTGGGTGGCAGACTTGATCGCCTCCAGGTCGCCGTCGCGAATGTGCCGCCTGTCCTCGCGCAGATGGATGGTGATGCCGTCCGCCCCCGCCGCCTGCGCGATCGCCGCCGCGCGCACCGG
>JBGSUF010000228.1:0-1512 GCA_041736285.1 Hyphomonadaceae bacterium
GGGCGTCGGCGTGCCGCAGCTGACGGCGATTGCCGATTGCGCCAGCGCGGCGGCGAAGACCAACACGCCGGTGATCGCGGATGGCGGCATCAAGTTCTCGGGCGATTTTGCCAAGGCCATCGCGGCGGGGGCGAGCTGCGCGATGATGGGCTCGATCTTTGCCGGGACGGAGGAAGCACCGGGCGAGGTGTTCCTGTTCCAGGGTCGCAGCTACAAGGCCTATCGCGGCATGGGATCGCTGGGCGCGATGGCGCGCGGTTCGGCCGACCGGTATTTCCAGAAGGAAGTGGAGGATACGCAAAAGCTGGTGCCGGAGGGCATTGAGGGGCAGGTGCCGTTCAAGGGCCAGCTCGCGCCGATCGTCCACCAGATGGTCGGCGGGCTTCGGGCGGCGATGGGCTATGTCGGCGCGCACAGCATTGCCGAGATGCACCAGAAGGCGCGTTTCATCCAGATCACCGGTGCGGGCCTGCGGGAATCGCATGTGCACGACGTGGTGATGACCCGCGAGGCGCCGAACTACTCGATACCACAAAGCTGAGCCACGACGCTGAGCCACGAAGCTGAAGATGGCTTGACCCGTTCTGCCTCGTTTCCCCGCCCGTACAAGCAGGCTCGGATGAAACGGACCCTGAAGCCACCGTCTGACGTGAAACGAAAGACGCGTGTTTTCAGGGCCGGAGGGGGAAGGGATCACCGTAATGACGCAGAGCATCGAGTTTCCGCACGGCCATTTTGGCCGCACCATCGTGACCATTGACCAGCACGTCATCACCGTCACCAAGAACAAGAAAGTGCGGTCGGTTCGTTATCAGGACATCAGCGTGGTGCGCGTGAGCCGGATCGATTCCAAGGTGCAGATCGCCCACACGCTTTCGATCGAGGGCGGCGGGCAGACGCTGGAAATCGACTACAACACCAATCAGGCCCGGCCGCTGGCACTGGACGGGTTCCGTCAGGCCTCGCGGGAGATTGTGCGGGCCATCGCGCTTCACTGCCCTGACGTGCAGGTCACCCCGGTCGCGACACTTTCGACCCGGTTGATCGTGTTTGCCTGTTACGGCATTCCGACGCTCCTGTTCGGCGCGATGAGCTATGTTTTTGCGGGTGATAACGGCCGCAAACTGATCGAACTCGTGCCCACAGCCGCCTGCGCCATCGTGTTCCTGTTTGCGCTGGCGCAGCTTTTTCCGATCGGCAAGCGGACCGAGACGATCGGAGAGTTTCTGAAGCTCATCGAGGCGGGGCCGGACGACAGCGAAGCGCAGCACACTTGACAGCCTCTCCGGGCGGTCTGACACACCGACCATGAAAAGTGGTGGACGGATTGAGGCGGCGATCATGGTTCTGGACGATGTCCTGAACCGGCATCAGCCTGTGAAGAATGCGGTGCGCGACTGGGGCAAGCGGGCGCGCTATGCCGGGTCCAGGGACCGGGCGTGGGTGTCGGGGCTGGTGCTGGACACGCTGCGGCGGCGAAACGCGATGGCGCACATCATGGGCGAGGACAGC
>JBGSUF010000319.1:0-3768 GCA_041736285.1 Hyphomonadaceae bacterium
CCGGCATTCAGCGTCAGCGGTGGCAGCAGCGGCACGGCTCCGCCGCTCGCGAGCGACCCGTCCACCACATCGACGCTCGCCCGGAACGTCCAGTCCGCCCCCATCGGCCCGTTGGTCAGCTGCGCCTGCGCGTAGATTTCGCCGCCGAAGAAATCGGCCCCCTCCTGCGCAAACACAAACACCGGCAGCCCGTCCGCCTCGCCCGTCGGCAGTCCATCAACAAAGGCGACCCCCGGCGTCAGATAGATGAAATCGTCAAACCGTGTCGCGAAGGCGTTGACGCCAAAGCTCAGCGCCTCCCCCTGCCAGCGCGCCGCCAGTTCGAGGTTCAGCCCCGTCTCGACGTCGAGGTTGGTATCGCCGACCTCAAACTGGCGCGTCGCAAGGTGCGCGCCAAGGGCGAACAGCTCCGACTCATTAGGCGCGCGCTGCGTCGAGGAGAGCTGCACCCCGGTAAACCATCCGCCATCCCAGTGCCGGTGCGCACCCAAGGAGGCACTCAGCAGCTCAAACTCCCGCTCGCCCTGCAACACATTGTCCAGCGCCACCGTCTCAAGCCGCAGCCCGGCCTCAATGCCCGCGCCATTGTCCCATTCGCGGGTCTGAAAGATGAAGACGCCCAGCGCCGTGGTGGTTGTCGGCGTGATGAACGCCTCATCGCCAAAGGCCCGCAGCTCCTTGTCCAGAGACTGGACCCCGACCACGCCCCGAAATCCGCCAAGGACCGTCTCCAGTTCCGCCCGGACCTCGATGCCGTCGGTCTCATACACCGTCCCCGCCTCGCCGGCCGCCTCAAACTCGGTGTGGGCATAATCGGCCGCCGACATCGACACCGAAGCGCCCCGGATCATCGCGCCGTCCAGTCTCAGCCCCGCGCGCAGGTCATATCGCGTCTGCTCAAGGTCGATGAACGGCGCCTCTTCGCCATCTTCCTCGCCCTCGGACGCTTCCGCGTCGCCATGCTCATGGCCGTGGCCGGGAAGGCCATATTCCGCCGCCTGCCGCCGCACGGAAAACCCGACAAAGCCGCGCTCGCCGACATAGGATACGCCGCCGCCGAGCGTCTGCGTCGTCACGAAGCTGTTGCCGAGACCGCCCGCGTCCTCATCCGCGTCATGGTCATCATCACCATGCTCGTCTTCCTCAAGCGCGCGCATCCGGGAGGATTCCGCCAGAGCCGGAATGTCGTAATCGCCGAAATCACGGCCCGAAACCGACAGCGACACCACCAGAGGGCCACCCCCCAGCCTTGCCCGCAGACCACCCTCGCTGCCCTCGCTGACGCTGTTCCACGCCCCGAACGCATCGCCGGAAACCTGCGTCTCCGGCAGCTTTTCCGCAATCAGCCCGTCCAGCACATTGACCACGCCGCCAATCGCCTGCCCGCCATAGGCCAGCGCCGCCGGACCGCGCAGGATCTCCACCCTTTCAGCGTCGATCCCGTCCGCGCCGACCTGATGGTCCGGGCTGGCCGCAGATGCGTCGATCACGCCGATGCCATTGGTCAGCACCAGCACCCGTTCGGCGCCGAGCCCGCGCAGCACCGGCCGGCTCGCACCCTGCCCGAAGAAGGTGGTGGAAACCCCCGGCTCCCGGTCCAGCGAGTTTCCAAGCGACCCGGCGAGCGTGGCCACGATATCTGACCGCTCAAGCACGGTGGCATTGCCGATCAGCTCGCTGGCCAGCCGGTCAGGCCCTGGCGCCGTCACCACGACGGGATCTTCCCGCCGCAGCGCATCTGTGACTCCCCGCTCTCGCGCCTGCACCTGCGCCGCCGCCGCACCGCTCCAAACCATCGCCAGCACCGAGCATTGCATCACCAGAAGCGTTCTCATTACTCACTCCCCAAGGGTCGCCGAAAACCAGAAATCATTGTGATGTTATTGTATAACGTAGACCGAAAGCAAGCCATTCCGGACAACGATGCAAGCCCGACCGGAGGCTCCGCGTCGGCCCGGCCCTTCCCTTCTGCGCCGCACGCCCTTAATTCGGCCAGGGAAACCACTTACGGCCACATGAAAGGACGACATGCTCATCCTGCTTTCGCCCGCAAAGAATCTGGACTTCGATCCGCCCCGGAATGCGCCCGAGATGACGTCGCCGCGGCTTGCCAGCGACACCGCCACCCTGTCGCGCACCACCCGCGCGCTGTCTCGCCGCAAGATCAAGGACGCGATGCACCTGTCAGACGACCTCGCCGCCCTGACATGGCAACGCTTCCAGGCCTTTGACCCGTCCCCCGAAGCGCCCGGCACCAAGCACGCCATCCTCGCCTTCAACGGCGATGTCTATCGCGGCCTCGACGCGGGCAGCCTCTCGACGGAAGAACTCGACTGGACGCAATCCCATGTCCGGGTGTTGTCAGGCCTTTACGGCCTGCTGCGGCCCTATGATGCCATCCTGCCCTACCGCCTCGAAATGGGCACGAGCGTGAAGACGCGGCGCGGTGAAACGCTCTACGACTTCTGGGGCGACCGCATTGCCCGCGCCATCAACACCGACCTGACGGACCAGAGCGCGCCGGTTGTCATCAATCTGGCCTCGAAGGAGTATTTCTCCGCCGTTGACCGAAAGGCCCTGAAAGCCCGCGTCATCACGCCGGAATTCAAGGAGCTGAAAGACGGCCAGGCCCGCACGCTCGGCTTCTTCGCCAAGACCGCACGCGGCCTGATGACGCGCTATGCCGCGCAAAACCGCATCCGCGATCCTGAAGCGCTGAAAGCCTTCGATCTGGCCGGATATCGCCATGATGCGGCCAGTTCGACGCCGGACCGCTGGGTGTTTTCCCGTCCGCAACCTTGACGATGGAGCCGTACCGGCCTCTTGTGCGTTGCAACACCAGCCCCCGGGGCCGGTCCGCAACAGGGGGATAATGCCATGTCGACCGTTTTCATCACGGGGGCCAATCGCGGGATTGGCCTTGAATTCTGCCGGCAATACGCCGCGGACGGTTGGTCGGTCATCGCGGCCTGCCGCAACCCGGGCAGCGCATCGGCGCTGAAATCCATCGACGGACTGGCCGGCATCCACGCACTCGACGTGTCCGATCCGGCCGCCATCCGCGCCGTCGCCGCCGGGATCGACACCCCGCTCGACCTCGTGATCGCGAATGCCGGAGTTTATGGCCCCTCCAGCCCCCGCCAGTCGTTCGGCCATCTCGACCCCGGTGCCTGGATGAACACGCTGCAGGTCAACACTGTCGGCACCGTTCTCACCATCGAGGCGTTGACGCCGCACCTTGCGCCCGGCGCGCGCGTCGTGGCCATTTCCTCACGCATGGGCGCCATCGGAGAGGCCGCGGGCGACCATTTCGCCTATCGCTCCTCCAAGGCGGCGCTTAACATGGCCATGACGCTGATCGCCGCAGAGCTTGGACCGAAAGGCCACCCTGTCGCCACCCTCCACCCCGGCTGGGTCCAGACCGACATGGGCGGCGCAAACGCCAGCCTCACCCCGCAAGACAGCGTGACCGGCCTTCGCCGCGTGATCGACGGTCTGAAGCCACAGTCAAAGGCCTCCTTCCTTTCCTACGACAGCACACCGATTTCGTGGTGAGCGACAACACCGGGGACGACATGGCCAAAAATGGTCGCAAACCGATCAGCCTTGCCTTGCAGGGCGGCGGCGCACACGGCGCGTTCACCTGGGGCGTGCTCGACAAATTGCTGGAGGACGGGCGCTGCGACATCAACGCGATCACGGCCACGTCCGCCGGCGCGATGAACGCGGTTGCCTACGCCCACGGCCTGGCCCTCGGCGGCGCTGACG
>JBGSUF010000416.1:0-3854 GCA_041736285.1 Hyphomonadaceae bacterium
GGCACGGCGGGCCGAAACGGGCTGAGCCCCTCCGGCGCAGCAGCCCGCGTGGGTGCCTGAGCGGTTCACGCCCGCCCGTTGGCAACCGGCCTCAACGGCTTGTTCTTTCAGCGCAAGTGTCCGTTCGCCATCGTGACCGATAGCTCCGAACTTGGCTCTTTTTGCGCGCAAGTGTCCTGTCGCCATCGTGACCGATAGCTCCGAACTTGGCTCTTTTTGTGCGCAAGTGTCCGTTCGCCATCGTGGCCGATAGCTCCGAACTTGGCTCTTTTTGTGCGCAAGTGTCCGGTCGCCATCGTGACCGATAGCTCCGAACTTGCTTTATGCCTCGACGGCGGAATCCCCGGTTGGGAGAGGGCTGGCGACGCGGTCAATGTCGAAGGCGGCGATCGTGGCGAGGTTGACGATGTCTGAAACCGTCGCCCCCAGTCCTGCGATCTGCACCGGCTTCGACAGGCCAAGCAGCATCGGCCCGAGCACGGTTGCCTGTCCCATCGCCGCCATGATGTTGGTCGAGATGGAGGCGGCGTGGATGGCCGGCATCACCAGAATGTTCGCCGCCCCGTTCAGGCGGGAAAACGGATAGAGCAGCTTGTGGTTCGGATTCAGGGCGACGTCGGCGTTGATATCGCCCTCATACTCGAAGTTCACGTCGTCGCGCCCGTCGAGAATGGTCACGGCCTCGCGCACCTTGTCGGAGCGGTCGCCCGGCGGGTTGCCAAAGGTCGAGTAGGCCGTCAGCGCAACCCGAGGAACAAAGCCCAATCGGGCGACGGCGACAGCGGCTTCCATCGCGATGTCGGCGATCTGCTGCGCCGTCGGCAGTTCAACCACGCTGGTGTCGGCGATGAAGACGGTGTGGTTTCCCCCGATCACCATCGACATGCCGATGATCGGACGCCCCGGAACCGGGTCCAGCACAAGGCGGACATCACGCAGCGCCACGTCGTAATTGCGCGTAACGCCGGTGACCATCCCGTCGGCCTCGCCGAGGGCCAGCATGCAGGCCCCGAAGACGTTGCGGTCCTGATTGACAAGGCGCTGGGCGTCGCGGCGCAGGAATCCGCGACGCTGGGTGCGCGCGAACAGGAAATCGGTGTAATCGGCATTGCGATCCGACAGCCGGGCGTTGATGATTTCCAGAGCATCCTCCGGCACCTGCATCTGGCGCATCGCACGCTTCACCTGGTCTTCACGGCCGATCAGGATGGGCAGGCCCAGGCCCTGATTCTTGAAGCTGTAGGCCGCGCGGATGACAGCCGGTTCCTCACCCTCGGCAAAGACGATGCGGCGCGGCGGGTTGGCCATGCGGACATTCGCCTGCAGGCCTTGCAGGAAGAAGGCCGTGGGATCAAGCCGCCGGGCGAGCGCCTGGCGATAGGCATTCATGTCCTCGATCCGCTTGCGCGCCACGCCAGTGTCCATCGCCGCCTGCGCGACGAGGGGCGGAATGTGGCTGATCAGGCGGGGATCGAAGGGGGTGGGAATGATGTATTCGCGGCCAAATTGCGGGCGCTGGCCGTGATAGGCGGCGGCGACCTCATCGGGCACGTCCTCGCGGGCAAGCTGGGCGAGCGCGCGCGCTGCAGCGACCTTCATTTCCTCGTTTATGCTGCGCGCCCGGACATCCAGAGCGCCGCGGAAGATGTAGGGAAAGCCGAGCACATTGTTGACCTGATTGGGATAGTCGGACCGCCCGGTCGCGATGATGGCATCGCTGCGTACGGACTTGATTTCTTCCGGCGTGATTTCCGGGTCCGGATTGGCCATGGCGAAGATGATCGGATTTGGGGCCATGCTGGCGACCATTTCGCGGGTCACTGCGCCCTTGGCCGACAGGCCGAGAAACACATCGGCCCCCTCCATGGCATCGGCCAGCGTGCGCTTGTCCGTCTTGACGACGAAGGCCGACTTGAACTGGTCCATGCCGGCGGTGCGCCCCTGAAAGAGCACACCCTCGCGGTCGCACATGATGATGTTCTCGGGACGCACGCCGAGATGGCGGATGAGGCCGGCACAGGACAGGCCAGCCGCCCCGGCGCCGGAGACGGCAATCTTGATGTCGGAAAGCTCGCGCCCGGTGATGAGGCAGGCATTGATGAGGCCGGCGGCGGCAATGATCGCCGTGCCGTGCTGGTCATCGTGGAAGACGGGAATGTCGAGCGCCTCGCGCAGGCGATCCTCGATGATGAAGCACTCGGGCGACTTGATGTCTTCCAGATTGATGCCGCCAAAGGTCGGACCGATGTTGCGGACCGTGGTGATGAACTCCTCGATGTCGCGGGTCGTCACCTCAATGTCGATCGAATCAACGTCGGCGAAGCGCTTGAACAGGACGGCCTTGCCCTCCATCACGGGCTTGGACGCGAGAGCACCGAGATCACCGAGACCAAGAATGGCGGTGCCGTTCGAGATCACCGCGACGAGGTTTCCCTTGGCGGTGTATTCGTAGGCGAGATCAGGATCCTCGGCGATGCGCTTGACCGGCACGGCGACGCCCGGCGAGTAGGCCAGCGAGAGATCGCGCGAAGTGCTCATCGGCTTGGTCGCCATGATGGCGATCTTTCCGGGTTGCGGCTTCTGGTGGAAGAGAAGGGCTTCTTCGTCGGTGAAGGACGGGCGTCTGGTGGTCATGATGGGTCGCTTCGATTTTCTGGATCCCGGGGCGGGGTCCGTTGATTCCTGCCGCAAATCTGAGGTGACACTAGACCCGCGTCCGCCACCGCTCAACCGGGATTCGCGGCGGGGGCGGAATATCGGCTTGCACCGGGGCGCAGCATCAATAGCTTGGCGCGCATGACCACAGCCGCGCCCTCTCCGTTTCTCGCTCAATACCTTGAAATCAAGGAAAACCATCCCGATGCCCTCCTGTTTTTCAGGATGGGGGATTTCTACGAGCTGTTCTTCGAAGACGCCAAAGCGGCCGCGGCAACGCTGGACATCACCCTGACGGCGCGCGGCGAGCATGACGGCGTCCCGATTCCGATGGCCGGGGTGCCCTTTCACGCTGCAGACAACTACCTTGCACGGTTGATCCGCGCCGGTCACAGGGTGGCGATCTGCGAGCAGCTTGAGCGCCCGGAGGACGCCAGGAAGCGCGGATCCAAATCCATCGTGCGGCGCGGTGTTGTCCGGGTTGTCACAGCCGGGACCATCACCGAGGACACTTTGTTGTCGCCGCGCACGGGACAGTCGCTGATGGCGGTTGCGTTGACGGCGGGCGGATCGGAGGCGGCGATCGCGTCGTGCGATGTGTCGACGGGGGCATTCGAGATCATGAATGTGGCGCCCGATGGGATACTTGACGCGGTTGCGGCGCGCCCGGTGCGCGAACTGGTGGTGGCCGTGGGTGAGGCGGCGCGTTTCCCGCCCGGAGAGATCGACGCCGTTCTGACGCTGCGGCCCGACAGGCTGTCCTCGCCCCGTCGTGGTGAAGCAGAGCTCAAGGCGGCATTCGGCGTGGCGGCGATTGACGGGCTGGGCGATTTCAGCCGGGCGGAGCTTTGCGCATGCGCCCTGCTGCTGGACTATCTCAAGCTGACACAGGCCGGTGGCGAAGCCCGGCTCGACCGGCCGCGACGGGCCGTTGGTCCGGGCCATCTCGCCATTGATCCGGCGACGCGGGCAAGCCTCGAGATTGAGCGCGACCTTTCGGGTGGCCGGGCCGGGTCGCTGATCGCCTGCATCGACCGGACACTGAGCGCGCCCGGCGCACGCAGGCTGGCGGAGATGATCGCCCGGCCTGAAGTCGATGTGCGCGAAATCAATCTGCGCCTTGATGCGACTGCGTTTTTCCTCGCGCAGGCGGACATTGCGGAGGCTGTTGGCAGCGCGCTGAAAACCCTGCCGGACAT
>JBGSUF010000376.1:0-3596 GCA_041736285.1 Hyphomonadaceae bacterium
TCACCGGTTGCGGCAAGCCCGTCAAAGGCCGGACGCAGGTCCATCGGCGACCCGCCCTCCAATTGCTCATCGCGGGTTGCGCGGCGCATGGCAGCCGTCTGCGCAGAGGCATCCTCCGGCCGCGTCTCGATCTGATCATAGACCCGGCGCGACTGGTCCGGCTGCACCATGCCGCCGGCCTCGTCGGGTGCCCGTTTGTAGTCTCGTGCCTGTGCAAGAACCACCGGAACATCCTCGCCGGCCGTGCGCACACCGCCGGCATAGGTGTTCCAGACCACCGCGCCGAAGACGACGAGCACACCGCCCGCCAGCGCCAGGATCAGCGGGCCCCGGCCGCCATTGTCCTCGCGCACATCGAAGCCGCGATCATCCGGTTCGTACTCGGAAAAGTCTTCCCCAGCAAAACCGGGACGGTCGTAGGATCTGCCTGCCATGCCGCACACCTTGTGGAGTTTGAGGCCGCGCCAAGATGCTCGGCGAGCCAAATTTCTCAATTGGTTAAGTCTGCAGCCGCTTTTCTTAACTTTGGCCTAACGTCGGCCAATCTGCCTCGCAGTGTGCCCTGCCGGTCACAGAATGCAGCCCACATGACGCAGCTCACATTATGCTGCCGGGGCTGAACAGCCGCCTGTGCTCGTCGATGGCGAAGTTGTCGGTCATCCCGGCAATGTAATCGCACACGATGCGGGCCCGCAGCATCGGGTCGGCTGCCTCGGCCATCTTGCGCCAGGGCGGCGGCATTGTCGCCGGATCATCCATGAATTGCGAAAACAGGTCACGCAGGATGCGCTTGGCCTGGCTGCGCGTGCGGTTGACCTTGTAATGCTTATACATTCGCTCAAACAGAAAGGCCCGCAACGTGCGCATCTTCTCGGACAATTCGTCTGAAAACGCGACCAGCGGCACGTCCATCGCCCGCACGTCCGCGGCGCTTTTCGGCCTGTGCCGGCGGATCCGTGCCTGTGTCTCGCTCACCATGTCGTTGATCCATATCCCGATCAGCCGCCGCACCGCCTCGTAAACGACACGCTGGCCATCGAGTTCCGGATATTCGAACAACACGCCCCGGAATGTCTCCCCGACAATCGGCACGTCCATCAGGTCGGCCACGGTGAACAGGCCCGCCGTAATCCCGTCATCAATGTCGTGATTGTTGTAGGCGATATCGTCAGACAGCGCCGCCACCTGTGCCTCCGGCCCCGCAAACGTGGAAAGCTCCAGCGCTTCGAGCTGGGCAAAGTCCCGGAACGCCGCCGGAAGCTCTGCGATCTGCGCCGGCATCTCGATCAGCGGCCCGTTATGCTTGACGAGGCCCTCCAGCATTTCCCACGTCAGGTTGAGCCCGTCGAATTCCGGATAGCGCCGCTCCAGCTTGGTCACGACCCGCAGCGTCTGGGCGTTGTGGTCAAAGCCCTCAAAGGCCCGCATGCTCTCGTCGAGCTGGTCCTCGCCCGCATGGCCAAAGGGCGGGTGACCGATGTCATGCGCGAGCGCCAGCGCCTCGGCGAGGTCTTCGTCCAGCCCCAGCGTGCGCGCCGCCGCGCGGGCGATCTGCGCAACCTCAAGCGAATGGGTCAGCCGGGTGCGGTAATGATCGCCCTCGTGCGCGACAAAGACCTGCGTCTTCTGTTTCAGGCGGCGAAAGGCGCTGGCATGGATGATGCGGTCCCGGTCACGCTGAAAAGGTGTGCGCGTGGCTGATGGCGCCTCGTCGTGAAAGCGTCCCCGGCTGTCTTCCCAGCGCGTCGCGAAAATCGCTCTCTTTTCCTGCACGGTGAGAACTCCTATCTTGGGGACATGACACAGCCCGCTGCCACCGATTGCCCCGTCCGCGTTTCCGCGTCTGCTGCGAAACGGATTAGCGTGATTCTGCAAAAACGGCCCGATGCCCGCGCATTGCGTGTTGCCGTTGATGGCGGCGGCTGCTCGGGCTTCTCCTACCGCTTCGAGTTTGCGGGCGATCCGGAACCCGACGACCTTATCATCGAACGCGATGGCGTTTTCGTCTATATTGACGAGGTCAGCGTGCCTTTCCTCGAAGGTGCAGAAATCGACTTTGCCGAAGAACTCATCGGCTCGGCCTTCCGCATCAATAATCCCAACGCCACCGCATCCTGCGGCTGCGGGACGAGTTTTTCGATCGGCTGACGACAATCTTGATCTCGCATTATTGATCTTGCTCTATACGCAAGAGCATCGTCGCGTTACTGTCTAACCGCAGATCAGACGCACCTGCGCAGCCATCAAGAAATCATCCCGAAATGTTGAAATCGACCGAACCAGAGGTGGACCTGCCGGCTGACACCGTGTCCGCCACGCGTCGCCACTGGTCGCGCTCGCTCATCATTGCGGGCGCGATGGCCTTCCTCCTCGCCGCGCTCGGCACACGACTGCAGCAATTGCCGCTGTGCACCTTCGCCGCCGCCGCCATCCTGTCGGGCATGTATCTCGCCCGCCGCAAGGACTGAAGGCGGCCAGCGCACCCGGCGCTCAGCCAATCCGCTCCAGCCCGCCCATATATCCGCGCAGCGCGTCCGGCACCGTCACCGTGCCATCCTCATTCTGATAATTCTCGATCACCGCCACCAGCGTCCGCCCGACCGCCAGGCCGGACCCGTTGAGCGTGTGGACAAATTGCGGCTTGCCGCCGTCGGCCTTCCAGCGCGCATTCATCCGCCGCGCCTGAAAGTCCCCGCAGTAGGAGCAGGACGAAATCTCGCGATACTTGTCCTGACTTGGCAGCCAGACTTCGAGGTCATAGGTCATCCGCGCGCCAAAGCCCATGTCGCCGGTGCACAGCAGCATCCGCCGATAGGGCAGGCCCAGCCGTTCCAGCACCGTCTCGGCGCAGCGCGTCATCCGCTCCAGTTCCTCAATGCCCTCGGCCTCGCCCTTGACGATGGAAACCAGCTCGACCTTGTTGAACTGGTGCAGCCGGATCATCCCGCGCGTGTCACGCCCCGCGCTCCCGGCCTCGGACCGGAAGCAGGGCGTGTGCGCCGTATAGCGCCGCGGCAGGCTGGCCTCATCGACCACCTGCTCGCGCACCATGTTCGTCAGCGGCACCTCTGCGGTGGGGATGAGGAAATGCCCCTCGCCCGCACGGAACAAATCCTCCTCGAACTTTGGCAACTGACCCGTGCCGAACAGCGCCTGATCGCGCACCAGCAGCGGCGGGCTGACCTCCTCATAGCCATGCTCGCCGGTCTGGATGTCCAGCATGAAGGCCGCCAGCGCCCGCTCCATCCGCGCAAGCTGGCCCTTTAGAATGACAAAGCGCGAACCCGACATCCGCGCCGCCGTCTCGAAATCCATCAGCCCCAGCGCTTCGCCGATATCGGCATGGTCGCGCGCGGCAAAGCCCAGCTCGGTCGGCTCGCCGCAGCCCGATTGCTCTTCATTGTCGTCCTCGCCCGCCCCGTCCGGCACATCCTCCAGCGGCAAGTTGGGTAGCGCAAACAGGATAGCATCGCGCAGGGCCAGCGCCGCCGCCTCCTGCTCGCCCGCCGCCTCGATCGTCTCCTTGGCGCTCGCAACCTTCGCCATCAGCGTAGCCGCGCCCGCCTCATCGCCCGCGGCCTTGGCCTGGCCGATCA
>JBGSUF010000385.1:0-2203 GCA_041736285.1 Hyphomonadaceae bacterium
GAAGTCAGGGTCGGCCCGGCTTGTGACCCGAATGCAGGAGAACTGGCGGGCGGCGCGAACCTGCCGGCGTGCAGCGGTGATCGCATGCGCGCCGAGATCCGCCGCCGCTGACTTTCCCGGCCGCTCCCTGAGTGTGACCAATGCCGCTCAAGAGCCGACCACGCTCAGGAACCGACCGCGCTCAGGCACCAACGCCGCTCAGCCGTCGATGTCGACCCGATAGCTCTCGATCACCGTGTTGGCGAGGAGCTTTTCGCACATTTCCTGCACGCGGGCCTGCGCCGTCTCGCGGCTGATCTCGCCGTCAAGGTCGAGTTCGATCATCTTGCCGACACGCGCCGAGGACACTTCCCCATAGCCGAGCCGCCCCAGCGTCTGGGCAATCGCCTGACCCTGCGGATCGAGAACGCCCGGCTTCAGCGTGACATGGACACGGGCTTTCATCTGTTCGGCTCCCTTGATTCGCGATGGCACTGTTTGCAACAGGCCGCCCGGCCGGGCAAGCGGCGCGTTACTTCTCGCCTGCGTTCAGGGAGATGATGTCCGCCCCGTCGCCACTGGCCTTCAGAATGCCGAGGCGGCGGGCCACTTCGGCATAGGCTTCGGTGACATTGCCGAGGTCGCGGCGGAAGCGGTCCTTGTCCAGTTTGTCGCCCGTCTCGATGTCCCACAGGCGGCAGCTGTCAGGGCTGATCTCGTCGGCCAGAATGGTGCGGACCATCTCGCCCTCATAATGGCGGCCGAACTCGACCTTGAAGTCGATCAGCCGGATGCCGACCGCCGCGAACAGGCCAGCCGCAAAATCATTGATGCGCAGCGCCAGCGCGATCATGTCGTCGACTTCCTGCGGGCTGGCCCAGTTGAACGCCGCGATATGCTCCTCGCTGACCATCGGGTCGCCCAGCTCGTCCTTCTTGTAGTAGAATTCGACGATCGAGCGCGGCAGCGGATCACCCTCCGGCATGCCGAATCGCTGCGAGAACGACCCCGCCGCGACGTTGCGCACCACCACTTCGAGCGGAATGATCTCGACTTCCTTGATCAGCTGCTCACGCATGTTGAGCCGCTTGATGAAATGGTTCGGCACGCCGATCATCGACAGCCGCGTCATGAAGAATTCCGAAATCCGGTTGTTCAGGACACCCTTGCCGTCCAGAACTGCACGCTTTTGCGCATTGAACGCGGTCGCATCATCCTTGAAATACTGGATCAGCGTCCCCGGCTCAGGCCCTTCATACAGGATCTTGGCCTTGCCTTCGTAGATTTTGCGGCGGCGAATGTTCATGGAGTTCTTCCCCATTCGGGACAGGCCGGAGATGTCCGGTCGCATGACGTCAAGGCGCGGGACACTATGTCAAACGCCGCTCCGACACAATCACCGCACTGTTCACGACTTCGACCCGCCCCGCAATCGGCAGCTTTCGCATTTGCGCCGCCTTGTCCGGTTGTGTCCGGCGGCAGGCTTCGTCATATAGAAAGCCGGAGCGAGGGGGCGTCCTGCCCGTCACGCATTTTGTCCGGGGAAACCAGATGAGCCAGTTTGAAGACCGCGAACGCGCCGAAGAAGCCAAATATGCCCTGGACCAGCAGACCCGGTTCAAGGTCGAGGCCCGCCGCAACAAGATGCTTGGCCTCTGGGCCGCCGATCTCCTTGGCCTGTCCGGCGAGGAAGCGGACGTCTACGCCCGCGCCGTGATGCGCGCTGATCTGGAGGAAGCGGGCGACGAGGACGTGTTCCGCAAGGTGCGCGGCGATTTCGACACCAAGGGCGTGTCCATCACAGACGGCGCCCTGCGCGAGAAAATGGCGGAACTCTTCCACGAAGCCCGCGAGCAGGTCACCAAGGGCGAGTGAACCGCCGAGCCGGCGGGATCAGTCGCACCAGACCGGATCGGGGACACGCGCCAGCAACGCATTGCCCGATTCCGAAGGGTTCATGAAATAGAATGGCTTCATGTTGATCGCGCCCGCGCGCTGATCTTGCTCGCCGCCGCACTGGACTGCGCCCGGATGCTTTGGATGCTTGGCGCTCATCCGCTCTTCCGGCGGGGCCATGAACCGCGCGTCCGTGGGATTGGTGAGCGTTCCGGCCATGACGCGCTCGCCGAAATCGCCGCGACCCCAGCCTGCCCCCTCGGGCATGTCCGGGCATCCGGGAGCCGGATTGCCCGCCGTCCTGGCGCACATTATTCCGCTGACCGCG
>JBGSUF010000392.1:0-6882 GCA_041736285.1 Hyphomonadaceae bacterium
CTGGCCGAGGACCAGGCCGACGCAGCCGCGCGCATCGTAGAGCGCAAACAGCCGGTCGAGCACCGGGGCGAGCTTCCGGCCCTTCTCAATGGTCTCTACGGGACTGGCGAGCAGGCGCATGGCGTCGCAGGCGGCCACGCCGACGGTCTTCGTGCCGGGGTCGAGGCCGAGCAGGGCGCCCGTTTCGGGCAGATCTTCAATCTCGAACATGGGCATCCCAAAGGCCATAGCGCCTTGAATGCAGGCACGCCATGGCGTAGTGGGGACTCCACGGCAGTTTTGGCAGGAGCGGCAACGCATGAGCGTGAGCAGGGATGATGTGCGCAAGGTGGCGCGGCTGGCGCGGATCGCGGTCAGCGAGGACCGGCTGGAGCCGCTGGCGGGCGAGCTGAACGGCATTCTGGCGTGGATCGACAAGCTGAATGAGGTCGATGTCGAGGGCGTCGAACCGATGACGTCAGTGGTCGAGACGGTGCTGCCGCTGCGTGCCGATGCGGTCACCGATGGCAACCGCCGGCAGGAGGTGCTTGCCAATGCGCCGCGCACCGAGGACGGGTTCTTCGTCGTGCCGAAATCGGTGGAATAGGCGTCCGGCGGCCTCGGACGGACTCAGACGGCCTCACTGGCGAAATCGCCGTAGTCGATGAAGATTTCCGCACCCGCCGGGATGGCGACAGCGGCCGTCAGGAGCACTTCCTGCGCAGCCTCGTCGATGCGGAAGGCGGCGTTGGCGGGGCTGGCGTGGTTGCACATCGAAATCACCCCGAAGGCGACCGCGTGGATCGGCTCTCCGTCCGGCTCGTCGCGGATGTGAAAGACGTAGTGGTGCAGCCGTGTCTGGCGCAGGTGCATCGTGTCCGCCGCGCTGAGAATCAGCAGCGGGACGCGCGCGAGGTGGGTGTCTGCAGGAATGTCCGCGACAGCGAACAGGCCGCGACCGTGCAGCGGTGATGTGGCGACGTCGATTGCGGGATGGGCGAAGGGAACCATTCGGGGCTGACCTCTGGCGGCTGGGAGACTTGCTTTACGGCCAGCCGGGCGCGCCGCCAATGGGTCTTCTCACGCGCGCGGAGAGGATCATTCCCCGGCGTTATCTCCGGTGTCTTCCGCGTCGTCGGTTGCAGGTGCTGCGGCGTCGGCGTTCCACTCATAAATGGCGGTGATGGAGCACTTTACCGGGCGCGGCTGGGCGGCGGAGGGGCCGAACACGCTGTCGAACGCCACGAGGGAATCACCGCGCCGGAGCGAGCCGGAGAAACTGTCAAAGGCGATGGACTGTGCATTCTGGAGGTCGATGCAGCCGGGAAAGACTTCGACGAGGTAGTCCCGGCCGGGGCCTGCGGACACCACGACGGTGTTGCGGGTGGTCTCACCAAAACCGTTGACGCGCTGGGCGATGGAGATGCGGTCGACCTTTTCTCCGCGGCGCGGATCGGGCTTGGCGTCGGCGGTCTCGTCCTGGCTGGGGGCGGTCGCGCAGGCCGTCAGAACAAGGGTTGCGGCGGCGAGCACGGCGGTGAGAGTGGTTTTCATGGCGGTCTTTCCTGTTCGTCCCGGTCGGCGGTTTCCTTCGTCGTCTTGCACACTCAAGGGGGCGGCGATGCAACCGACCTTGCGATCCCTGACATCATTGTTTACCAGAGCGCCAACACTGTCGAGGCCTCGCGACCTGTTGTTCACGCAGGTTTGAGCGGCGGATAATCACGGGCAGGCAGGCCCAACTCCGACACGAAGGCGTCCGATGACCGATCTTACCAAGCTGACACTGGCGCAGGCGCTCGACGGGCTGAAGGCACGGCAATTTTCCTCGCGCGAGATTACGCAAGGCTTTGTCGATGCGATCGAGGCGGGGAATGACACGCTTAACGCCTATGTCGTGAAGACACCCGACAAGGCGCTGGCGATGGCGGATGCGTCGGATGAGCGGCTGGCGCGCGGCGAAGGCGGGCGGCTGGAAGGTGCGCCGTTGGGGATCAAGGATCTGTTCTGCACCAAGGGTGTGCGCACCACGGCCTGCTCGGACATCCTCGGGGAGTTCACCCCGACCTATGAAAGCACGGTGTCGCAGAACCTTTGGGATGAGGGCGCGGTGATGCTGGGCAAGCTCAACATGGACGAGTTCGCCATGGGCTCGTCCAACGAGACGTCGCGCTTCGGGCCGCCGGCCAATCCCTGGCGCCGCAGCAGAAGCAATGCGAAGCTGACCTCTGGCGGATCGTCCGGCGGATCGGCAACGGCAGTGGCGGCGCGGCTCTGCCTCGGGGCGACGGCGTCCGACACGGGCGGTTCGATCCGCCAGCCTGCAAGCTTTACCGGGACGGTCGGGATCAAGCCGACCTATGGCCGCGCAAGCCGTTATGGGATGGTGGCGTTCGCCTCGTCTCTGGATCAGGCCGGACCGATCGCGCAGACGGTCGAGGACGCGGCGATCCTCCTCGAAGTGATGTGCAGCCATGATGACAAGGACTCCACCTCGCTGGACATCCCCGTGCCGGACTGGCGCACGGAGACAAAGGGCAGCGTGAAGGGGATGCGGATCGGCGTGCCGAAGGAATATCGCGTCGACGGCATGCCCGACGAGATCGAGGCGCTGTGGGCGCAGGGGATGGACTGGCTGCGCGCGGAAGGGGCGGAGATTGTCGAAGTGTCCCTGCCGCACACCAAATACGCGCTGCCGGCCTATTACATCGTCGCGCCGGCGGAAGCCTCCTCCAACCTCGCCCGGTATGACGGCATGCGTTACGGCAACCGGGTGGCCGGCGACAGCCTGACGCAGACCTATGAGGCGACGCGGGCGGCCGGATTTGGCGCGGAAGTGCAGCGGCGGCTGATGATCGGCACCTATGTGCTCTCGTCGGGCTATTATGACGCCTATTACCTGCGCGCGCAGAAGGTACGCACGCGTATCGCGCAGGACTTCACCGAGGCGTTCGGCAAGGTCGATGCGCTGCTGACCCCGACCTGCCCGAGCGCAGCATTCGCCTATGGGGAGAAATCCGGTGATCCTGTGGAGATGTATCTCAATGACATTTTCACCGTGACGGCGAATCTTGCAGGCCTGCCGGGAATTTCAGTGCCTGCGGCGCTTGATGCGCATGGCCTGCCGCTGGGGTTGCAGGTGATCGGTCGGGCGCTGGATGAGGGGGCATGCTTCCGTGTCGGCGCGGCGATCGAGCGGGCGGCCGGGTTTGTTCACACGCCGGAGAAGTGGTGGTGAGCAACGATCTCGCGAAAGCGTGATTTCCATCGGCGGTTTTTGGCTGCGAAGTTGATTTCCGGCAACTGATGGAGATGACGATGAAGGCGGGCGTTTTGCTGCTGGTGCGGGTTTCGACGGGGGTTTTGCTCCTGCTGTGGGGATCCATGAAGGTCTGGTCGCCGGAAAATGCGATCGGGGTTTCGGAGAAGTATTATGCCGGGCTGGTGAGCGCGGAAGCGTTGCAGGCGCCGCTGGGGATCGCGCAGATGCTGCTTGGGGCGCTGGTCGTGCTCGGGCTGCTGCGGGTGGTGGTGTATCCGGTGCAGGCGCTGGTGCTCGGCGTCGGGCTGGCGGCGATCTGGAAGCACATCCTCGATCCGTTTGGCCTTTATCTTCAGAACGCGAGCAATCTTCTGTTCTTCCCGTCGATGGCGGTGGCGGCGTGCACGCTGGTGCTGCTGGCCTTCCGGGCCGATGACAGGCTGAGCCTCGATCAACTCCTGTTTTCGCAGCGCAGCAAAGCCTGAACCGGCTTTAACTAACGTCCGGGACGGCGACGGGTTAACCTTAACACGTCGCTGAAACGGGAGGTCTTGATGTCTGTCGTTGACACTGTTTTTTTTGGTTCGCGGTCTTTGGATGGCGGGCTGAGGCTCGCCGCTGCGGCCGGACTTCTGGCGCTTGCAGCCACGGCCTGGGGCGAGGCGGATGGTTTGTCGATCGTCCTCGCTATCGCCTTTGCCATAACGCTCGCGGCCCCGGTCGTGACGGAATTTGCAAGGCGAAAGCGCGGGCGAGGAAAAGTCCCGAAGGTGGATGCGCTGCGGACGGACGCGCCGGAGACGGCGATCGTCCGGGCGGCGCGGGCGCGGCTCGAAGAGGCGGACGCGGTGATGCGAAGCCTCTCTGCGGGGCAGCCGGTCCAGCCCTGAGACGCCTTACAACGCCTCGCGCTTCTCCTCGATCTCAAGCCATTCAAGCTCGGCGGTGGCAAGCTCATTGCGCGCGGTTTCGAGACGCTTTGAGGCGGCCGCGAAACGGTCGGGCTTGCGGCTGAACAGGGCGGGATCGGACAGCTCCTTCTCCAGCGCGGTCATCTCGGCCTGAAGCTTCGGCATGAGTTTTTCCAGCTCACCGAGCCGGAAGGATTCTTTGTAGCTGAGCTTGCCCTTCGGCGTTGCGGCGGGCTTGCCAGCGTCGGCGGCGGCCGATTTGCGTGCGGTGTTCTGGTCCGCCATCTTGCGGTTGCGCAAGTCCCGGAGCTGGCGTTCGGCATCGGTGTAGCCACCCGGCGTCTCGATCCACTGGCCCTGTCCGATGCTGGTCAGGCAGGAGGTGACCACCCCGTCGAGAAATGCGCGGTCGTGGCTGACCAGCAGGAGGGTGCCCTCAAACTCGGCGAGCATGTCTTCGAGCAGGTCGAGCGTGTCCATGTCGAGATCATTGGTCGGTTCGTCGAGAACGAGAAGATTGGCCGGCTGGGCCAGTGCAACGGAGAGAAGCAGGCGGTTGCGCTCACCGCCTGACAGTGCGCCGACAGGCTGGCGCAGCTGCTCGGCCTTGAACAGGAAGTCCTTGGCGTAGGCGGCGACATGGCGCGGCTGGCCCTGCACCATCACCTGGTCACCGCCAGCCGGGGCGAGGGTCTCCCACAGCGTATCCTGCGGGTTCAGCTTTGCGCGCAACTGGTCGAGATAGGCCAGTTCGACATTCTGGGCGATCTTTACCGTGCCCGCTTCCGGTTCGAGCTGGCCGAGAATGAGGCGGATCAGGGTCGATTTGCCGATGCCGTTCGGGCCGACAATGCCGAGCCGGTCACCCCGCACGATCCGCAGGTCGAGACCATCGACGATGGGCAGCGGGCCGGAGGGCGTCTGGAAGGCCTTGGTCAGCCCCTTGATCTCGATGACGCGCTTGGAGGAGGCGTCCCCGGCGTCGATGCTGAGCGCGGCCTGGCCGCGCGCGGTGGCCAGTTCCGTGCGACGCCGCGCCTTTTCGGCACGCATGTCGTGGACCTTGGAGAGGCGGCCCTGATTGCGCCGACGGCGGGCAGTGACGCCGCGTGCCATCCAGCGTTCCTCGGCCTTGAGCTGGGTTTCGAGCTTGTCGAGCGCCTTCTCCTCGTCGGCCTCGATGGCCCCAGACCAGTCGGGGAAGGTCGCGTAGCCGCGATTGTGCTGCCAGACCTGTCCATGGCGCAGCCAGATGATGTTGGTCGAGACGTTTTCGAGGAACTTGCGGTCGTGGCTGACCAGCAGCAGGGCGCCGCGGAAGCTGCGCAGGCGCTGTTCGAGCGCTTCGATGGCCGGGATGTCGAGGTGGTTGGTCGGCTCATCGAGGAGGAGAATGTCCGGATCGGCCGCGAAGGCGCGGGCGAGCGCGGCGCGGCGGGCCTGTCCGCCGGAGAGGGTGCGCGGATCGGTGGCCGGGTCGAGGCCGAGGGCCATCAGCTCGGCTTCGGCGCGGTGGAGTTCGCCTTCCGCATCGGGCGCAAGGTCGGCGGCGGCGAAATCGACGAGATTGTCGTAGGCCGACAGGTCCGGTTCCTGTTCGAGATAGACGGCGTGCGTGCCGGGCTGGCGCCAGGCCTCGCCGCTGTCGGGATCTATGCGGCCTGCAATGATGCGCATCAGGGTGGACTTGCCTGCGCCATTGCGGCCGACAAGCGCGCAGCGCTCTCCCCGGCCGAGGCTGAGGGAGAGCCCCTCGAACAGGGGTTTGCCACCCCAGGCGAGCGAGATGTTGGAAAGCGTCAGGAGAGGGGGTTGTGCCATGGCTCGCCATGTAGCCGGGGAAACCGCCGAGGGAAAGGGCCGCTCTACTGGTCGTCGAGGAAGTCTGCGTGGATGGAGATGGAAGAACCCTTGCCGACGCGGTCATAGCAGGTGCTCAGCCAGCGATCAGCCTCGCGGCGGCCACGGTCGCGCAGATCCTGCAGGAAGGTCCAGCCGGTGTCGAATTTCGACTCATGCGTGAGGTGGGACAATTCCTCATCCGCGCGGATGGCGTGGACATTGAGGCGGCGGAAGCGCTTCTGGACCCGGTCGGCCAGCCAGTTCTCGTCCAGCAGCTTCTGCACGAAGGCGATGGCGCGAAGCTCCCCCATCAGGGGCGCGTTGAAGGTGATCTCGTTGAGCCGGTCGGCGATGGCCGAGGGGGTGCGCGGCGTTTCGGCGCGCGCGATCGGGTTGAGCGTGACCAGCAGTATGTCGCCCGGAGCCTTGTTGTAGATCAGCGGGAAGAGGGAGGGATTGCCGAGATAACCACCGTCCCAGAAGGACTCGCCCTCGATCTCGACGGCGCGAAACACCTGCGGAAGGCAGGCAGAGGCGAGAACGGCGTCGCGGGTAACGCGGTCGCCGGAGAAGATCTCGACACGGCCGGAATTGACATTGGTCGCACAGATGAAAAGCGACAGCCCCTTGCAACCGCGCACGGCCTCAAAGTCGATCAGCCGGTCGAGCGTGTCGCGCAGCGGGTTCACGTCGAACGGGTTGAGGTCATAGGGGCTGGCGAAGCTCGATAGTGCGGTGAAGAAATTCATCGGCGAGAAGGCCGCGAGCGCCGAGCCGGACGCAAGCCCCGCCGTGGGGAAGGCCGAATTGGCAGCGGCTACGAACGCGCCGCGCCGTGATGTCTCGCGCCAGAACGCTTCCATCGTTTCGCGCGCGCCGTCAGCGCCG
>JBGSUF010000411.1:0-1697 GCA_041736285.1 Hyphomonadaceae bacterium
AAGGTGTGGCTGGCGGCGCGGCGGACAGCGCAGCTGGAGGAGGTCGCTGCGGAGATCCGCTCGGGCGGCGGGGCGGCGGACGTGCTTGCCATGGATGTGACGGATGCGGCCTCTGTCGCAGCCGCTTTCGCGCAGATCGAAGCGGCGGGGGAGACGGCGGACATCATCGTCAACAATTCCGGCATCTCGCGGGAGGCGTTCGCACATGAGATGACAGAGGAGGATTTCGACGCGGTGGTGCAGACCAACCTGACGGGGGCGTGGCGCGTGTCCAAGGCGGCGGCCGGCGCGCTGATCGCCACAGGCAAACGCGGGAGCATCATCAACATCGCCTCGATCACGGCGATGCGGGTGACGCACACGCTGGGCGCCTATGCCGCGTCCAAGGCGGCGCTCGATCACCTGACGCGGGCGATGGCGCTGGAACTGGCGCGCCATGGCATCCGGGTGAACGCGCTTGCACCCGGCTATTTCAAGACCGACATCAACAGGGAATTCTTCGACAGCCCGGTCGGCGAGAAGATGCTGAAACGCATCCGTCAGCGCCGGACTGGCAACATCGACGAGCTGACGGGGCCGCTCCTGCTGCTGGCCTCGCAGGCCGGGTCATACATGACGGGCGCAACCCTCGTGGTCGATGGCGGACATTGCCAGATGGCCCTGTAAGTCGGGGCCAGCCCGGTAAGCCTGGGCCAGCCCTCTCAGGCCGGGTCAGTCCGGGGTGCCGCGCCGGAGGTCTTCCGACAGGCGAATGCGTTCCGGGGAGCCCTTCAGACGGTGGCGATAGACCTGCAGGTTTTCGAGCACGCGCTGAACATAGTTGCGGGTCTCGCTGAACGGGATGGATTCCACCCAGTCTATCGGGTCGGCAGTGCTGGCGCGCGGGTCGCCATAGTCGCGGATCCAGCGGCGCGAACGTGATGCCCCGGCATTGTAGGCGGCAATGGAGAGGATGTAGCTGCCGTTGAACTGGCGGATCAGGTCGCGCAGATGGGCGCTGCCGAGGGTGAGGTTGTAGGACGGATCGTCGGTCAGCCAGCTCTCGCGGTAGGGAACGCCCTCGAGGGCGGCCTGCTGACGGGCGGTGCCGGGCAGGAGCTGCATCAGGCCGCGCGCGTTGGCGGAGGAGATGGCGCGCGGATTGAGCTCGGTTTCCTGACGGGTGAGCGCGATGACGAGAGCGTCCTCGATGTCGATCCGGCGCGACGGCGCGTAGGTGAGGAGCGGATAGGCGGCGTCCGGGGCGATGATGCCGCGCGCCATTCCGGCCTTGGCACCGCGCAGGCCGACATGCGGCATCTGATAGTCCTCGGTGAGGCGGTAAAGCATCTCATGCTCGGCCTCGGTCTCAAGCTGTTCGTCGAGATGCAGGACGAATTCGCGAAACAGGCTCTCCTCACCGGCCTCACCGAGCATGCGGGCGACGCGCACGAGGGAGCGGGCCTCGAAGGCGGTGCGGGTCTCCTCTGTCTCGGGCGCGGCGGGGATGAATGCGATGGTGTCGCTGCCAACCTTTTCGGCGGCAAGCTGGCCGTAATAGGTGAAGGGAAATTCGGCGGCGCTCCTGAACCTGGCGGCGGCGCCTTCGGGGTCGGCGAGGGCCTCCAGCGAACGGCCTGACCAGTAGCGTGCGCGTGACAGGCTGATGGGCGCGCCAACGCCGGTTTCGAGACGGGAGAAGTGGCCGAGCGCGCGGG
>JBGSUF010000006.1:0-6221 GCA_041736285.1 Hyphomonadaceae bacterium
ACGAGCGATTGCCCTCGTTTCAATTCGAATGCAGCGCCGCTGCGGGGTTGAATGATATTCGTCATTTCGCTTTCTCCGTCGCGTGCCGCTGAAACGGGCAACGCCAATCGCTGCCGACGACCCGTCCACTGTATTGACGCGCTTCCGATGTCTCGCCGTGACGGCCGAGCATCGGATTGGGGCACCCTGCGAGCGCTGCATCGCGTTCGCCAATCTTGGAGCTTAGTCCGTCGAAAATGTTCAGGGCGCGCAATTGTTGAAATTGATCATGAAGATTGAAGACGATCGCGGCCCGTTCAAATCGCCGCGCAGGACGGCTCGCATTCGGGTGCAGGCCGATAACGTAGAACGCTTCACCACCGAAACTGAGAGAAAAATGCGGGTCGCGGGCGTCGCAGCTGACGCGGGTATCATGTGTATTGCCACGGCGCACGTCGCGATCCGTCAGTGACTGAAGACGGCGCCAGAGCGCGGTCTCAAACTCAATTTCGGTGAGGTTGGTCGCCGCCTCGAAGACCACGACATGACTCCGAAAGAGCGCCGTGTCTTCACGATAGGACTCTGCCGTGCCGGATAACGCTGCAAGGATATTGGTGTCATCAGCGGACGAATGGATGTCATTTGCGACGGCCACATTCATCTGGCCCCGCGCCAGCGCAGATTTGGCCCCAAGGCACGGATAGTCATCCGACCTGATCCATGCCTTGAACGCTGCCGCCAACGGGCAATCTGGCTCGACATCAACCATCACGCAGCCACGCCGGAACGGCATTCAGGAACGGCCGGTTCAGATCGACCAGCCCTGCCCCGGGCCATTTTCCGCTGCGCAGCAAGCCAGTGCGCGCCAATGATTTCGTCCAGTCCAACCGGATCAAACGGATCAAGGCCGGACCCCGGATAAAACGTCATTTCCCCGAACAGCGGCTTGCCTTGATGTTCATAGAAATCGACCCTGACGAAATCGAAGTCGCGGGCCAGCGTTTCTGCCGCCTCGATCATTTCGCCCAGCGATGACGGCGCCGGCGGGTCACAATCGCCATTGGGAGCCGAGACGCGGCGCCAGTCGCGATCGAACAGAATCCACCTGTGGTTCTGGCCCCGGCCGAGATGAACCTGAACATAAGTGGCGACGCCGCCGAAAACGTAGATCTTGAAGTCTGTCGGCAGCACGTCGCCGTCGCCGATATACGGCTCAGCGAGCAGGCCGCGTTCAATATGCTGATAAAGCCACTCCCCCCAGAACTTGCCATAGGACGCGCTCATCCAGAGGCGCGCCCGGATCCTGATCTTGATCAGGTGGCTGTCATCGTCACGGACAATTGCATACTGGTTGCAGCCATGGCGAGACTTCAGAACGAACGGATGCGGCCAGGACAACCGCTCAGGAAGTCGTGTTCCCGACCACAAATTCGGGATGACCCATTCTGGGCCGAGCAGATTGGCCACGTGCTCCTTTGCGCAGACCTTGTCCGCGAGCGGCGGCATGCGCATGTCGCGTTCTGATAATTTCCGGATTTGTACGAGTTCGGTGAATTTGGTGGGGTTTTCATAGTCCGGCAGGCACCCATGCCGATACAGATAGGCTAAGCCGACGCGGGATTTCGCATTCAGGACCTCGGTCATTCTCATGAGCATTCACCGCGCATCGTTGAGATTTTTCCAAACACCTTTTCTTGAATATTCGCAGCGTCAGCGACCAATTCGGTCAGTCTGAAGCAAGGCTCTCTAACGCGTAGACGATCACTCTCACCCGCGCTGGCGTCACGTCGCCATGAACCTGCGATATCAGGTTGCCGTCTTTATCGATGACAACAATGACTGCGGCTTCGCTATCCGACGGCACACCTAACACGGCTTCGATGACCTGTGAATTCAGAATCCAGGTTTGATCATGGTAGCGCTCCGGAACCTTTTCCTTGGCGAGGCCAATGGCGTCTTCTTCGGACATGAAGAACGGTAAATTGACGGCCAGCACATCGCGGATCCGATATTTGCTTTCATCTATCAATGGCCTCAATGTGCTGACCCACTCCCGGGTGGATGCTGCAGCATTACGGGAGGGCGTAAGGATGAGCAGTGAGGGTTGACCCAAAAGCTTGTCGCTGTCGACTTTCTCTCCGTTCAGCGCCGTCGCCGTGAACGGCGGCAACCCTCCTTCGTCTGCGATGGCAACTGGCCCACACAGAGCGGGTATCGCAGACAGGGTCAGCGCGACGAAACACCCTGATACCGACCGCCAAAGCGCTGTCGGCGCGGGTGTTCCGGATATCACGGCGCTCATTACTTGCGACCACGGAAGCCGTAATAGCCACCGCCTCCAAGAAGCAGGACAACGACAATAATGATCAGAATGGTGTTCATGGCTGTTCTCTTTGCTGATATTGACGCTCATCTCGAAGACCTGAGCCTGACCCGGAAGTCTGTCACGGGCGCCGGTGCAGCGCGCTGATTGAGATCAGCCTTCCCGTTTGTCGCGGGCGAGGAGCGGCCCCTTTTGGCAGGCGCCGAATGAGCGATGCCCGAGACCGGTCATGTCAACCGCAGCCCAAATCAATGTTCCGACGAAAACGCCGACCCGGGTTTCTCGGTTTTCGGGCCATGGCAGCCTTGCGTTTCGTCTCTCGTCATCACCGGGAGCGACAGGGGCACGGGCGCCCGTCGGCGCAGCAAACGCGCGGCCATGCCACTCGCACTCACACTGGCCGATGCCGGGAGCTTTCCGCAGGCCTGATATGCATCAGCACGCGGACGCGGCGCGGAACCTAGGCTTCAGGAGACGGTGATAGCACCGACGATTTTCAGACCTTGAAGGGAAGCATCTAAAATGGCGCACAATGTTGGAGCGATTATTCTAGGATTGTTTCTGGCTCTCATCGGCGCCGTGCTGGCGGCCGGCGGGGTCTACCTCGTTATCCTCGGCGGATCAGCCTACTATGTCCTCACTGGCGCGGGCCTTCTTGCCGCCGGGTTCTTTCTGGCCCGGGGTAAGGTGATCGGCGCGGCGGCCTATGCGATCGTCTACGGGCTGACAGTCGTGTGGGCATTCTTTGAGGCAGACGGCAATGCGTGGGCGCTCGTGCCTCGCCTTGTCGGCCCGACAGCCCTGATGATCCTGGTCCTGCTTGTGCTGCCGTCCCTGAAGGGCTCGCCGCTGGGTTGGAAAGCCTCGTTCGCAAGCATCTTCACTCTGCTGCTCGCAAGTTTCGGGACAGCCATGATGTATGGCGGCGCCGAGCGTCAGGCCACCGTGCTGACCTCGCTGCCCGTCGCCTCGCCCGCTGATGCAGACCCGTCACCGCTGACAGCGGCGCAAGACTGGCCCGCCTATGGCGGAAGCTACGCCGCGCGCCGCGCGTCCCCGCTCGTGCAGATAACGCGCGAGAATGTCGGCTCCCTTCAGCGGGCATGGGTTTACGAGACCGGCGACATGCCGCAAGGCGATCCCGCTGACAGCAGGTATGGCGCGGAAACCACACCGCTGAAAGTCGGTGACAGTCTGTTTCTCTGCACCGCCACCAACATCCTCATCGCGCTCGATCCCGGCACGGGCGCGGAGAAATGGCGCTTTGATCCGGGTGTCGACAAGAAGTTCATTCCCTACACGGCGGCCTGCCGCGGCGTCGCCTATTACGAAGTTCCCGCTGCGTCGGACGGGTCTTCCACGGCCACAACTTGCCCCAGACGGATTATCGAAGGCACGCTTGATGGACGCCTGATCGCCGTTGATGCGGATACGGGGCTGCCGTGCCCGGGCTTTGGCGTCAATGGTGCGGCGGACATCAAGACCGGCATGGGAGAAATTGATCCCGGCATGGTGTCGATGACTTCCCCGCCCACAATCATCAAAGGCGTGATCGTCACCGGACATCAGGTCAAGGACGGTGTTTCAATCGATGCCCCGTCCGGCGTGCTGCAAGGGTTTGACGCGGTCACCGGCGAGCATCTGTGGGCTTGGGACATGGCTGACCCTGATGGCACAGCGCGCGCCAGCGGCGCAGGGTTTACCCGCGGAACGCCGAACATGTGGACCACAGCCTCCGGCGATGAGGAACTCGGGCTTGTCTACATGCCGATGGGCAATTCCGCTGGCGACTATTTGAGCGCCGACCGGAGCGCGCAGGAGAACGAATACTCCACCGCGCTCGTCGCGCTTGATGTGCGCACCGGAAAGCCTGTCTGGAGTTTCCAGACCGTCGACCGCGATGTTTGGGACTACGACCTTGGATCGCAGGCGACACTTGTCGACTTCCCGTCCGTCAACGGTCCGATCCCGGCATTGATACTGACCTCCAAACAGGGCGAGATTTACGTGCTTGATCGCCGCACCGGCGTGCCCCTGACGGACGTGATCGACCGGCCGGCACCAAAGGGCGGGGTTGAGCCTGAACAAAGAGCGCTGACGCAGCGCTTTTCCGGCTTTCACTCTCTTGCGAAACCGGAACTGACCGAAAGCGACATGTGGGGCATGACGCCGATAGATCAGATGATCTGCCGCATACAGTTCCGCCAGGCCGAATATCAGGGCATTTACACGCCGCCGACAGCCAATCGCCGCTGGATTCAGTATCCGGGTTACAATGGCGGCTCGGACTGGGGCGGCATTGCGGTGGACACCAGCCGCGACATCATCGTCGCCAATTACAATGACATGCCAAACTACAACCGGCTGGTGCCGCGCGTGCAAGCCGACAGGAAGCTGGCCGGACAGGACGTGGCAAATTCCCACGCCTCACTCGCGCCGCAAGAAGGCGCGCCCTATGCAATTGATGTCAACGCGGGCTGGCGACTGCCGTTCACCGGGCTGCTTTGCAAGGAGCCTCCCTATGGCGGGATCAGGGCCATCGACCTCAAGACGGGTGCAACCCTCTGGGATCGCCCATTCGGGACGGCCCGTAGAAATGGCCCGTTCGGGATACCATCCGGACTGCCCTTTGAAATCGGCACACCGAACAATGGCGGGCCGATCATTACGGCGAGCGGCCTGATCTTCATCGCCGCGTCGACCGACAATCTGATCAGGGCCATCGACCTGCAAACGGGTGAGACACTGTGGACAGACACCTTGTCCGCCGGGGGACAGGCGACGCCGATGACCTATGAGCATGAAGGTCGGCAATATGTGGTCATCATGGCCGGCGGGCATCACTTCATGGAAACACCGATTGGCGATGACCTCATCGCCTATGCCCTACCCGATGTGCCCGAAACTCAATGATCGGCCCACTCCTGACGACGCCGCCGAGCCGCCAAAGGAGAACAGCCGCACTGGGGTCAGCAAGCGCAAGCCTTGCGGGGCGGCTTCAGCCAGCAGCGTCCCCGCCGCCTCGCGGCGTCAGCGTATGTCCAGCAGGCGCTCGGCCGGGCGGCCGAGAATGGCCTTGCCGCCCTTGCGTCCGATCGGGCGCTGGATGAGCTTCGGCTCGGCGATCATGGCGGCGTAGACAGCGTCATCGCCTGCGCTTTCGGGTAGGCCATAAGCCGCCGCGTCCTTCTCCCGCAGGAAGGCGCGCGGAGAGACCCCGCCCATTTCCGCGGCGATCTCGCGCAGTTCGGCCTCAGAGAGCCGCTCGCCTGCATTCATGTATTTGCGCAGCTCCGGTTCGATGCCGTTCGCCGTCAGCAGTTCCAGCCCCTTGCGCGATGCGCCGCACCCGGTGTGGTGGATCAGTGTGTAGCCCATCTCAGCCCTCCTCTGTCTCGAAGGCGGCAATCGCTCCGGCCATGGCCACGATACGCCGCGCCTCTTCCAGATGGAGCAGTTCGGTCATCTTTCCATTGACCTTCAGCACGCCCTTGCCGCGATTTTCCTCCGCCGCGAAGGCAGCGATCACGTCCCTTGCGTGCGCGATCTCGCCCGGCTCCGGGGAGAAGGCGGCGTTGCAGGGGGCAAGCTGGGCCGGATGGATCAGCGTCTTGCCGTCAAAGCCAAGATTGCGGCCCTGCTCGCACTCGGCAACCAGCCCGGCCTCGTCGGAGATGTCGTTGTAAACCCCGTCAATCGCGATCACGCCGAACGCCCGCGCGGCCGCCACCGTCATGCTGAGCGCCGGCAGGAAAGCGACCCGGTCCGGCGTCATCCGCGCCCGCATCTCCTTGGCGAGGTCGTTGGTGCCCATCACCAGCACGGTCAGGCGCTCGGAGGACGCCGCGATCTCCTCGGCGTGCAGCATGGCGATCGGGGTTTCGAGCATGGCCCAGATCTTCGTGTGATCCGGAGCGCC
>JBGSUF010000043.1:0-9226 GCA_041736285.1 Hyphomonadaceae bacterium
GAGGATATGGACGCCGCCGAGCGGGAAAGTGTGGCGGCGGCGGTGGCGCTGGCGGCGCTGCGGTTTGCCGACCTGATGAATGTGCGCACGACGAACTATATCTTCGACCTTGAAAAGTTTACCTCTTTTGAGGGCAAGACCGGGCCTTACCTGATGTATCAGGCGGTGCGGATCAAGTCTCTCTTGCGGCGCGCGGCGCAGGCCGGGTTGGCCGTGGGCGAGGCGAAGGCCGTGAGCGAAAAGGAACGCGCGCTGGTGCTCGCGCTCGACGGCTTTGCGCAGGCGCTCGATCAGGCACGCGACAAGCGCATGCCGCATGTCCTGTGCGAGCATCTTTATGGCGTGGCGCAGGCGTTTGCGGGCTTTTACGGCGCGCATGACATCGCCCGGGAGGCAGACGCCGGTGTTCGCGGGGCGCGGCTTGCCCTGTGCGAGGCGACGCTCCATCAGCTCGAAACCGGGCTCGCCATCCTCGGAATCGACGTGCCGGAGCGGATGTAGCCAGCCCCCTTAAATTTCCGCTTGTTCGATGAATGTTCCGTGTGTTAACCCTTTTCCTGTCGGGGCAAGATCAGGGCTGTTGATTCGGGGTTAGAGGACATGACGCAGATCAGGCTTCCACTGGGAGACGGGCCGACATCCATCGAGTTGTGCGCCGGCGCGGGTGGACAGGCGATCGGGTTGGAGCAGGCCGGTTTCGGGCATGAGGCGCTGGTCGAGATTGATGCCCCGGCCTGCGCGACATCTTTTTTTTGGGGTTTTCTGAGAGAGGCGGGTTCGTGCGAATTGAACAGAGAAGCCGGTTGGCTTGCCGTGTGGCCTAGCTAATTTTTGAAGCAACTCTGCCGGTGCCAATCCAAGAATGAGTGATAAGGACGTTGGTTTGCTTGAGCTGGCAATAATGCCCGGCGATCCGGTCGCACGAGTCGCCAAACTTCGTCTGGGTTGTTAACATGTCGCGAGACTAAGATTTCAGACTGATCGGAGAGACCGATAAGCCCTCGATCAAACATCCAGTGAATTGTGCCAGACAGAGCCAGGCCATTTCTAACGCTATCGGGACCGCCAGCGGAAACCGGCTTAATGTGAGCTGCTTCAACCTCAGCTCGACCGCCGCCATTGATGAATTTTAGACCTGTAAAACTGCAACGGCTATCATATGCGTCTAGCACTCGCTTACGGAATATTCGATCACGCATTACCCTTGTAACGGTTTGTTCAACCCGTAGCCGTTCTTCGTCAAAATCAAAAATCGCAGCTTCTTCGCGAACTACGTTCGCGGCCTGTCCGTCCTTGATTGGATCCACGCGCGGAAGAAACTCGGTTTCACTATTTTCAAATCCTCTTGCGAGGATCCTGCCAAAATCATGATCTGAAATCGGTCTGACCGCCCACTGGCTCAAACCTCCGTTCAATTCTCCGTCGACTCTTTGAAGGTCACTTTCAAGGAAGTCACTGGCGCTCCGGAAGGGAACGAATCTTTCTAACTCGATATACGACCCCGCTTCAATGATGGCGAAGAAACGCCCGTGGTGGGTGGCGTCCGCAATTATTTCGCTGACTTTCGCGATCGCGTTGTAACCCATGCGGCCGCCGCCTCGGCGAGGCTCATAATAGACGATCCAATCACCTTCAAATTGCTTTGCTCGGTTCAGGTACCGTTTTGGAAATTGATAGCGCTCTTCAGGCACATCATCGTAGATCGAATCTGGGTGGTGAACAAAAACCCCTTTCGCCATCGGTTCTTTCGCTTTCTAGTTGAATTCTTGCGCTGTTGGCATTGAACCAGCTGCGCATCTAGTGGTCTACTTGTCACCCCTACTGCCACCTGAACACGCCATCATCGCACAGTATCTGGAATCGGAGGGGGGGCGCTGAGGCGAGCGGTGGCGGGTCCGGCCGGCTTGGTGGCGGTGATGCGCAGGAAACGGGTGGGCGTGTGGGGTGAGGTGGCTTAGGAGGGCGTAAGGCGAGCACACGGGAGGTGATCTGATGACTGATGTTCGGGAGAAGGCGGCGACATTCGCGGCGCTGCATGTGAAGGGGCAGCCATTGCGGCTGGTCAATGCCTGGGATGCCGGTTCGGCGCTGCAGCTTGCGCGCAAGGGCGCCGCAGCGATCGGGACGAGCAGTGCGTCGGTGGGGTGGTCGCTCGGTCTCGATGACGCGGAGAACGTGCCTCTGGAGGCGATATGCGCCAATGCGAGGCGGATGGTTTCGGCGGTTGATTTGCCCGTCACGCTCGATTTCGAGAGGGGCTATGGCGAAAACGCTGAGGCCGTCGGGCAGAGCGTTTCCGAGATTCTGAAATGCGGCATTGTGGGGCTGAACATCGAGGATGGGTTGCCGGGCGGCAAAACCTTGCGGGCACCGGCTGACATGGCGATGCGCATTGCCGCCGTTCGCCGCGCCGGAGACGGGGCGGGGGTGCCGGTGTGGATCAACGCCCGGATCGACAGGTTTCTGGTGACAGCGCCGACTGAACATTCGCAGGTGATGGAGGACGCGCTGGCGCGCTCGGCTGCCTACGAACAGGCGGGGGCGGACAGCATCTTCGTTCCGGGCCTGGCGGATCTGGAAGGCATCCGGACATTTTGCGCCGCGTGCGCGCTCCCGGTGAATGTGATGGTGAAGGATGCCGGGGCGGACGTTGCGGCGCTGGCCGCTGCGGGCGTGGCACGCATCAGCCACGGCCCATTCCCCTGGCTGCACGCCATGGCGGCGCTGTCTGACTATGCTGGCCGGGCGCTGGCCTGACGCTGTGGCCTGACGCTTAGGTCTGACACTTCGGTCTGACACGGGGCCTGAGGTGGATGTCGCGGCCGTGGCCCGGCCTCCTGCCGCTCGCCTTTGGCGGCGAAGGGGATGGTGGACGCTGGCGTTTTGGGGCAGCGGCGTGATCTGACCTGCTGAGACGGACGCAGGCTTTCTCCCCGCTTGCCGGGGCGGGGAATCCGCTCTAATTGTGGTTCAACTTCTCTTCCGGGAGACACTGGCCGACAGGTCAGGGCCGAAGGCGCAACCGCCCCGGAATCGCTCAGGCAAAAGGACCGGGAGAGAGGAATGACGCTGGAAAGGAGGCGCGCTGCGGCGTGGCCTCGCCGAAGGAGCAAGCGGACCGGTGGATGAACCCCGGCTGCGGAAACTCTCAGGTGCCAAGGACAGCGGGGGCGGTGTGGATGATCCCTCAACGGATGCCTCATCGTCTTGCGCTTTCATCCCTTGGAGCACCCGGCATGGCCGAGACCACAGACAATCAGACCGCGCCGCTTCTGCAGACGCCGCTGCACGATGACCATGTCGCACGCGGGGCGCGGATGGTGCCGTTTGCGGGCTATCACATGCCGGTGCAGTTTGCGGGGGTGAAGGGCGAGCATGAATGGACGCGCCAGCATGCCGGATTGTTCGATGTGTCGCACATGGGGCCGTGCTTTTTGTTCCTGAAGGAGGGGCTGGGTCAGCCGGGCGCGCATCAGCGGATTGCGGCGCTGATCGAGCGGCTGGTGCCATCCGACATTGCGGCGCTGAAGCCGGGGCAGGGGCGGCTGTCGGTGCTGCTGAACGAAACCGGCGGCATCATGGACGATCTGATCATCACGCGGATGCCGGACCCGGCGCTGGATGGCATGCTGTATATCGTCGTGAATGGCGCGGTGAAGCATCAGGACTGGGCACTGATCGAGCGGGAACTGGGCGAGGAAGCGGCGTTGCAGCGCGCCGACAATCGCATGCTGGTGGCGCTGCAGGGACCGGAGGCGGAGGCGGTGCTGGCGCCGCTCTTCCCTGAAGGCGCGGGGCTGTCCTTCATGCGCTGCGCGTATGTGGAGCGCGGCGGCGAGAAATATATGGTCTCGCGCTGCGGCTATACCGGCGAGGACGGGTTTGAACTGCTGTTGCCGGACAATGCGGCCGGGCACGGCATCGTTCAAGCGCTGCTAGCGGATGAGCGGGTGCGGCCGATCGGGCTTGGCGCGCGCGATTCGCTGCGGCTGGAGGCCGGGCTTTGCCTCTATGGGCATGACATGGACGAGACGCGCGACCCGGTGGAGGCCGACCTTGGCTGGCTGATCCAGAAATCGCGGCGCGAGCGGGGCGATTTTCCGGGCGCGGCACGCATCCTGGCGGCGCTGGCGGATGGCCCGGTGCAAAAGCGCGTCGGCATCCTCCCTCTGGAGGGGGCTCCGGCGCGCGAGGGCACGGAGATTCACGTCGGCGGCGAGGCGGTCGGGGTCATCACGTCGGGCGGGTTCGGGCCAACGCTCGATGCGCCGGTGTCGATGGGCTATGTGCGCGCAGATCTCGCGCAGCCGGGCACGCAAGTCGAGCTGATGGTGCGCGGCAAGGCACGCTCGGCTGAGGTTGCCGCAATGCCGTTCGTGCCGCACCGGTACAAGCGATAGAGATAACGGGCGCTCGCGATGGAAAGCGCCAGAGATTCAAATTCACAACAGATAGCCGGAGACAGGACAGGGCATGGAGCCGACACGTTACACAAGCGAGCACGAATGGGTCACGGTTCATGGCGGCATCGCCACGATCGGGATCACGAAATACGCCGCCGAACAGCTCGGCGAAGTGGTGTTCGTCGAGTTTCCCGAAATCGGGCAGAGCGTCTCGAAGGGCAAGGGTTTCGCCGTGGTCGAAAGCACCAAGACGGCCGCCGATGTCTACGCACCGATCTCCGGCGAAGTGGTCGAGATCAACACCGGCCTCAAGGACAACTGGGAAGTGATGGACGCCGACAGCGAGGGCGCGGGCTGGATCGGGAAGATCCGGGTCGCCGATGCGGGCGAGCTTTCCGGGCTGATGGATGAGGCGGGCTACAAGGCCTATCTCGCCGGGCTTTGAGCGGGGCGCCGAGGCGGTTTCCACAATGGTTTTCTGAACGAGGAATGATGGCATGAGATACCTGCCCCTGACGCAAGCGGACCGCGCGCAGATGCTGGACACGATCGGCGCGCGCTCGGTCGATGACTTCTACGCGGATGTGCCGGAGGCGGCCCGGCTCGGCGGCAAGGTGGCGGGCCTGCCGGACCATCAGGGCGAGATGGCGGTCGCGCGCCACATGCAGAAGCTGGCGGCGATGAACCGCACCGCGAGCGAGGGGCCATTCTTTGTCGGGTGCGGGGCCTACAAGCATCATGTGCCGGCGAGCGTGGACCACATCATCCAGCGCTCGGAATTCCTGACGACATACACGCCCTACCAGCCGGAAATCGCGCAGGGCACGCTGCAGACGCTGTTTGAGTTCCAGACGCAGGTTGCCGCGCTGACGGCGATGGATGTCGCCAATGCCTCGATGTATGACGGCTCGACCTCGTGCGCCGAGGGCGCGGTGATGGCGTGCCGGGTGACCCGGCGTCGCAAGGTGGTGATGTCGGGCGGGCTGCATCCGCACTATGCCGCAACCACGCGGACGCTCTGCGAGGCGCAGGGCATTGAGGTGGTGCAACTGCCGCCGGCGGTGGACGGGGAGCTGGAGCTTGCCCGGCATGTCGCAGAGGATGTGGCCTGCGTCATCGGGCAGAGCCCGAACGTCTTTGGCACGGTGACGGACATGACGCCGGTCTCGGAGGCGGCGCACGGGGCGGGCGCGCTGTTCATGTCGGTCTTCACCGAGGTGGTCAGCCTTGCCATGGTGCCGCCGCCCGGAGAGATGGGCGCAGACATTGCCGCAGGCGAGGGCCAGTCCATCGGCAACGCGCTGAACTTTGGCGGGCCCTATGTCGGCCTGTTTGCCGCGAGCGAGAAATACCTGCGCCAGATGCCCGGGCGGCTGTGCGGGGAGACGGTCGACGCGGACGGCAAGCGCGGCTTCGTGCTGACGCTGTCGACGCGCGAGCAGCATATCCGCCGTGACAAGGCGACGTCGAATATCTGCACCAATTCAGGGCTGTGCGCGCTGGCCTTCACCGCTCACATGACGCTGCTCGGGCAGACGGGGCTGAAGCGGCTGGCGCAGCTCAACCATGAGCGAGCCTGCCAGCTTGCGCAGGCGCTGGAGAGTATTCCGGGCGTCGAGATCATCACGCCCCGCTTCTTCAACGAGTTTGCTTTCCGCACGCCGCTGCCGGCGGAAGCGCTGCTGGCCATGCTGGAGGAGCGCGGCGTGGTCGGCGGTGTGCGCGCCAGCCGCCTTCTGCCGGGCAAGGGCATGGATAACGTCATCATCGCGGCGGCGACGGAATGCGTCACCGACGCCGACATTGACGCCTATGCCGACGCGCTCAAAGGGGCTGTTTGATGCGCGGCATACCAGACCGGACGCTGATGCTCACCGCAACGGCGATGACGATGGCGGCGCTGGCCATTCTTCCGGGGTGCAGCCTGCAGGACCAGTTCGCGTTTGCGCCCCAGCCTGCACCCGTCAGCATTCCGGAGGGATCAAAAGTGCAGCTGGTTTTCATCGCAACGCGCGATGAGGAGCAACTGGCTGCCCTCTACACGCCCGCCGCCGCTGGCTGCCCGACATTCCTGAACTTTCACGGCAATGCGCAGCCGCTCGACGGACTCGGGCCAGTCGTCGAGGCCTATGCCGCCCGGGGCGTTGGTTTTCTGGCCATTGCCTATCGCGGCTATTCCGGCTCGACAGGGCATCCGACGCAGAAAGGCATCGAGCGCGACGGGGCGGCCGGCTATGCCTATCTGCGCGCAAACGGCGTCGAGGCCGGGGACATTGTCGTTCGCGGCTTTTCCATCGGCAGCTTTGTCGCCATCAATGTTGCCGCGACCGAGACGGCGGGCGCGCTCGTCCTGGTGGCGCCATTTGACTCCGGCACGCGGCTCGCTCTTGAACAGATGCGCTTCGTGCCGGTCTCGCTGCTGGCGGGAAATGCCTTCCGCAGCGACCGGATCGCCGGTGACGTAGAGGAAAGCACGCTCATCATTCATGGCGACGATGACACGGTCGTTCCGGCGCAGCATTCCGCCGATCTTGCCGAGCGTCTTCCCAATCTCGCCGCGCGGATCACCATTCCCGGCGCGGGGCACAACACCCTGCCGCGCGAGATGGTGGAAGCCTATGTGATGGAATTTTTGGGTCCGATATATCCGGACTGCAAGGGACTGACGGAGGCCAGTGAAACGCTATGAACACCTTCACCAACGACCGGGCGACGCGCCCGCATGATGTGACGGCAGAAGCGCGGGAATCGGTGTCCGGTTCGCGCGGCCTGCTGCAGGCCGAGGGGCTGATCTTCGAGATCGGTTCGCTGGACAAGACCGGCGTTGATCTGCCCGAGCCGACCGGGCGGGCCACGCGCATGGGCGGGCTGTCGCGGCGCTCTGCGCTCGGCCTGCCGGGCCTTTCGGAGCCGGAAACCATGCGCCATTATGTGCGCCTGTCGCAGCGCAACTATGCCATTGATCTTGGGCTGTTCCCGCTCGGCTCCTGCACGATGAAGCACAATCCGCGGCTCAACGAGGCGATGGCCCGCCTGCCGGGCTTTGCCGACATTCACCCGCTGCAGCCGCAAAAGACGGTGCAGGGCGCGCTGAAACTCATTGATGAGCTGGCGGGATGGCTGATGACGCTGACCGGCATGCCGGCCGTGGCGATGAGCCCGAAAGCCGGCGCGCACGGGGAACTCTGCGGCATGCTGGCCATCCGAGAGGCGCTGATCGCGCGCGGCGAGGGGGAAACGCGCAAGCGCGTGCTCGTCCCGGCCTCGGCGCATGGCACCAATCCGGCGACGGCGGTGCAGTGCGGCTTCGAGGTTGACGAGATTCGGGCGGATGCGCGCGGGCGGGTCGACATGGCAAACCTGCGCGAGAAGCTGACCCGGACCGACGATGTTGCGGGCATCATGCTGACCAATCCCAACACGTGCGGCCTGTTTGAGACCGATATCCGCGAGATTGCCGACCTGATTCATGATGCGGGCGGATATTTCTACTGCGACGGGGCGAATTTCAACGCCATTGTCGGGCGGGTTCGGCCGGGAGACCTCGGCGTCGATGCGATGCACATCAATCTGCACAAGACCTTCTCCACCCCGCATGGCGGCGGCGGACCGGGCAGCGGGCCGACCGTGTTCTCGGACGCGCTGGCGGCGTTTGTGCCGGTGCCGTTCGTGGTGTCGGACGATGACGGCTTCCGCCTCGTCGAGGGCGAAGGCGAGATCGAGGCCGAGCAGAGCTTTGGCCGGATGTGCGCCTTTCATGGCCAGATGGGCATGTTCGTGCGGGCGCTGACCTACATGCTGAGCCATGGTGCGGACGGCCTGAAACAGGTGGCCGAGGACGCGGTGCTGAACGCCAACTATCTGCAGGCGCGGCTGAAGGGGGTGATGTCGCCCGCCTTCGATGGTTATTGCATGCATGAGGCGTTGTTCTCTGACGCTTTCCTGAAAGGGACGGGGCTGGAGACGCTCGACATCGCCAAGGGGCTGATTGACGAGGGCTATCATCCGATGACGATGTATTTCCCGCTGGTCGTGCACGGGGCGATGCTGATCGAGCCAACCGAGACCGAGAGCAAGGCCGAGCTGGACCGGTTCGTCGACGCCCTGACCAGCGTGGCGACGCGCGCGGCGGCGGCGGACATGAGCCTGAAAGCGGCCCCGCAGACTGCGCCGGTCAAACGGCTGGACGAAACGCGCGCGGCGCGCAGGCCGGTGCTGAAATGGACACCGGACGCAGGCGAGGCGCTGGCGGCAGAGTAGCTGGCGGCGTCCTTCGTGGCGCGGCCTGAAGGCTGATCCGAAGGCTGGTCCGTTCGATTTGCCCTCTGATTTGCCCTCTGATTTACCCTCTGATTTACCCCGTAGCCCGCTGTGGCTGCGGGGTTTTTCGTTCCGGCGCGGACTTCTCCCGACGGGCGCGGCGGGCGGTGAAGAGGCTGAGACGGATGGCACGCGCCAGGCGCATTATCGGCCGCTCGATCAGGTGGTGGCTGACGGCGGCGAGCGCGATTGCGAGGGTGACGCAGAGCGTGACGAAGCCGAGATTGCCGTGCCAGCCGGGGGCGGCCGGGTCGATCAGAGCCAGAAGGCTGGCGGGAATGCCGAGGACGTTCAGGCAGAAGGCGAGGACGCCCGGCAGGAAAAGCTTCACCGCGCCAAAAGCGAGAAGGTGGCCGAGATAGAGGCTGTAGGACCAGTCGCCGATCCACCGCAAGAGCGTCGCCGCGCCGCCGAACGCGGGCGCCATCACCCGGCGCACAAGGGCGGGCACGGTCATGCCGATGAGATAGCCCGACGCCAGCGTGGACATGATGGCCAGGGCG
>JBGSUF010000054.1:0-4584 GCA_041736285.1 Hyphomonadaceae bacterium
GCCGGCAATCGCCGTGCCGGCCGCCGCCTTGCCGTCATGGCCGCCGAGCGACTGCTGCAGGGCGCTGCGCATCAGTTCCTCTCCGGCATCGGCGCCGCGGTCCAGCCCGTGCTCGTAGGCTTTGAGGGTGCGCTCGGCGCGGTCGATGCCATCTTCGGTGCCCTCCAGACGAATACCGCCGCCCTGACTTTCCGCCTTTCCGAGCGCGGTCCCGATGGCGCTCTCAAGGAAGTGCAGAAGGTGCTGGTTCGGGCCGCAAATGTCCTGCAGCCGCGCGAGGCGTTCGACAGGATAAAAGCGCGACACCGTTGCGATGGAGCGTCCAGCGGGGCGCTTCATGCGGTCACCCTTGCCGTGCCGACATGGCCCGCGACCTGTTCGGCCGCCAGCGAATTCAGCCCGGATCCGGTGACGCGCACGCGCACGATCTGACCGGCAAGCGCCTCGGCGCCGTCGAAATGGACCGCCTGCAACCAGGGTGAGCGGCCATGGGCCTGCCCCTCGCGGCGCCCACGCCCGGTGACGAGGACGTCGATTTCCTGGCCGATCTTCGACGCGTTGAATTCTTCCTGCTGTGACCTCAGGAGCGCTTGCAGTCGTTGCAACCTGTTATCCTTCACCTGTTCCGGCACCTGCAACGCCATATCAGCCGCCGGGGTTCCGGGGCGGGGCGAATACTTGAACGAATAGGCCAGCGCAAAGCCAACCTCGCGCACCAGCGCCATCGTCTCCTCAAAGTCAGCGTCGCTCTCACCGGGGAAGCCGACGATGAAATCGCTCGCCATGGCAATGTCGGGACGTGCGGCGCGGACGCGCTCCACGATGTCGAGGAAGTGCGCGATGCCATGCCCGCGATTCATCGCCTTCAGCACACGGTCGGAGCCCGACTGCACCGGCAGGTGCAGGAAGGGCATCAGTTGCGATGTATCGCCATGGGCGGCGATCAGGTCATCATCCATGTCGCGCGGATGGCTGGTTGTGTAGCGGATGCGGTCGATCCCGCCAATCCGGGCGATGTGGCGGACAAGCTGCGCCAGTGTCCAGTCATCACCACCGGTCATGGTGGGTGCGCGGCCGTGGAAGGCGTTGACATTCTGTCCCAGCAGAGTGACCTCGCGCACGCCCTGCGCCGCAAGGCCCCGCGCCTCGGCGACGATGTCATCGACGCTGCGCGAGACTTCCGCCCCGCGCGTGTAGGGCACCACGCAGAAGGTGCAGAACTTGTCACAGCCCTCCTGCACCGACAGGAAAGCCGAAGGCCCGTCCACCCCGCGCGACTTTGGCAGGGCGTCGAATTTCTCCAGCGTGTCGAAGTCGGTTTCCAGCCGCTCGCCGGTCTTGCGGTGAACGCGGGCAATCATTTCCGGCAGCTTGTGATAGGCCTGCGGGCCGAGCACCATGTCGACGGCGGGCTGCCGGCGCATGATCTCCTCGCCCTCGGCCTGCGCAACGCAGCCGGTGACGGCCAGCATCATCCGGCCGCCCGATGCGGCTTTCAGCTTTTTCAGCCGACCGAGTTCGGAGAAAACCTTCTCCGTTGCCATTTCGCGGATATGGCAGGTGTTGAGCACGACAAGGTCGGCGCCGTCCGGCGTTTCCACCGGGGCGTAGCCGAGCGGCCTCAGAATGTCCTTCATCCTCTCGGAATCATAGACATTCATCTGGCAACCATATGTCTTGATATAGAGCCGTCTGGCGGGTGTCTGTTTCATGTTGGCCGGGTTATGCCTCATTCCGTGACCGCTGACCAGATTGTGCCGTCGCCGAGCGCACACGCCGGGCCGCGGTCTGCCCTCACCCCCTCGCCGGGCCGGGACTGACGATTCTCCGCCGCATTGCACCGCGCGCCGCATTTCGCCTCAAACGCGAACACAATTGCACGCAAACGCTCATTACGGCTAGGTAATGTCCGACACGGAGGCAGTGGCATGCTTCTTGCTGCGACGATCGCGCATAGTGCGAACCATCCTATCAGACCGCCACCGGTCGTGAGGGCTACAGGGGAAGTAAAATGAAGAATACAATCAAGGCGGCCATGATCGGCCTCATGTGCTCGACGCTGGTGCCGATGGCGGCGCTGGCGCAGGGCGCACCGGCGCGCGAGCTCACCGAAGCGGAACTGAACCGTCTGGTTGATCGCAGCCGCGCGGACGGCCTGCCGGTCGATGGCAGCGACGTCGGTATCGAATATGTCGGCGGCTCGACCGAAGCGGTCGACACCGTGTTCTGCTGCTCGGATGTGGTCGAGGAAGTCACCGAGAACGTGCAGGTCGAAGAGTCCACCACCTATGTCGACGCCGTGACCGAGCGCGAAATCGTCCAGCCGGTCGAGCGCACCCTGATCCAGCCCGTCGAGAAGCGCATTGCGCGCGGCACCAAGGAAACCGTGACCGAGGACACCCGCTTCGAGGAAGAATACCTCCCCGTGCGCGTCGAGCAACAGCCCATCCCGCAGGTCCGCGAGAACACGATCGTCGAGGAGACGGTCGACATCCGCCAGGAAACCACCGAGACGTATTTCGACGCTGTCACCCAGCGTGAAATCGTCCAGCCGGTCGAGCGCACCGTCGTCGTCCCGGTCGAGCGTCGCATCGTTCGCCCGCGCACCGAGACCATCACCGCCCAGCCGCGCTTCGAGACGATCACCGAGCCGACCCGTATCGAGGCCGAGCCGATGCCGCTGGTCCGCGAAACCGTTGTTCCGCGGGTTTCCGAAACCATCGTCGAAGAAGTCTCCGAGAGCTATTTCGATGTCGTGACCGAGCGTGACGTCATCCAGCCGGTCGAGCGCACACTCGTCCAGCCGGTCGAGCGCCGCGTCGTTCGCGGTCAGTCGGAAACCGTCACCGCCCCGACCGTGTATGAGGAAGAAATCCTTCCCGTCCGCGTCGAGACCCAGCCGGCCCCCGCCGTGACCGAGACCATCACCGAGGAAATCTCCGAGAAGGTCGTCTACGAAGTGCGCGACGTCTATGTCGATCAGGTCACGCGCAATGTGATCCAGCCGGTGACCATCACCCGCGTCCAGCCGGTCGAGCGTCGCATCATCCGCGGCAGCTCGGAAACCGTCACCGCGCCGGTCCAGTATGAGACCGAATACCTGCCGGGCCGTGTCGAAAACATGATGGCCCCGAGCGTCGTCGAGAATTACATCGAAGACGTGCGCACCAACACCGTCGAACAGGTCAACGAGGTCTATGTCGACACCGTGACCGAGCGCACCATCGTTCAGCCGATCATCCGCACGCAGGTCCAGCCGGTGGAAATCCGCCGCGTCCGTGGCCAGGTCGAGCGCGTCACCGCCCCGGTCCGTTATGAGACCGTCCGCGCTGACCAGATGATGATCGCCGAAAGCGTCACCTGCGGCTGCACCGGCAGCGGCATGGCTCAGGCCCCGGCCCAGACCGTTGTGGTGGCCGGATCCAGCTGCGACTGCAACTGCGATGGCGGTGCAATGGCAGCAGGCGGCGGCAAGACCCCGTCGGCCGGCACCACCGCTGACGGCCGTGAATACCTCACCTGGTAACACGCCTGAAGCCTGAAAACGGACAGAGCCGCCGCCCCAAGGGGTGGCGGCTTTTTCTTGTCCGTCGCCGGCCTTGCTCGGGGGGTGCCTTGTTCAAAGGCGGGAACGCAGCGCTGTCTCGTCCGGGAGCTGCGGGGCGCGAGGGTCAGACCAATGGTCGGGGGATCCAAAAGCCTTGCCGCGAGACAATGACCCCGGCGCTGTGGCGGCGACTTCGGAGCCAAAAAAAACGCCCGGCATGGCCGGGCGTTTGGAAGGTAAGGGAGGAAACGCCAAACAAGGCGTCAGCACCGAAGCGCTGACAGACAACTTACGCTGCGACGCACAATTATCAATCCCTTTTATGCCGCAAGCGCGAAATCCAGCCCTGCTGAATCGCATAGCTTGCCCCTCAATTCTGCCCGGATCGGCGCGTTTGCGCCACACGGCACGGAAATTGCGAAGCCATCACCGAGAGACTTCAAATCGGGACATTCTCTGAAAAGGTGATCGGCATGGTCAGTAACACGGATATTCATGTGGGCAAGCGACTGCGCCGTCGGCGTCGCCTTCTCGGCCTGACACAACAGGAACTGGCCAGCCAGGTCGGCGTCCGCTTCCAGCAAATTCAGAAATACGAGTGCGGCGCCAACCGGCTCACCGCGTCGCGCATCTATGACATCTCGCGCGCTCTGAACGTGGCGGTGCAGTATTTCTTCGACGGCCTTGAGGCGGAAAGCCTTCCCGGCGCGGCCAATGATGCTGACAATGGCATTGAGAGCGACATCCTTTCCCAGCGCGAAACACTCGAACTGGTGCGGGCCTATTACCGCCTGTCGGAGCGTCCGCGCCGCCGTCTGCTGGAATTGGCCAAGGCGCTGGAGCAGGACGCTTCCGACGTCGCCTGATCCCTCCCCTTTCCGCTTGAACACCGAAGGCGAAAACGGCATGGCAATAGTCATGACGCTTTCGCCTTCAGACATTTCCGCCGCGCTGCACATCGCGCACGCCCTCGCCGACGCCGCCCGCGCCGCGATCCTCCCGCATTTCCGCAACGCTGCGCCGACGCACAACAAGGC
>JBGSUF010000011.1:0-4379 GCA_041736285.1 Hyphomonadaceae bacterium
GACACTCCTGCCGCGCCTCTCCATTGACACCGGCCAGCCCGTAACGGCGCCGGCGCTGTTTGGTGCGCCGCGTCCGCTCTGGCTGGAAATCGGCTTTGGCGGCGGCGAGCACCTAGTCGGGCAGGCGCAGGCCCGGCCGGACGTCGGGCTGATCGGCTGTGAGCCTTATCTGGAGGGCGTCGCCAAGGCGCTGACGGGGATTGAGGCTGCGGGCCTTTCGAATGTGCGCCTGCACCGCGGCGATGCGCGGGAGGTGATCGACGCTCTGCCGCCCCGGACGCTGGAGCGGGTCTACATCATGTTTCCAGACCCCTGGCCCAAGAAGCGCCACCAGAAGCGGCGCATCGTGCAGCCGGATTTCCTTCACGCCTTGCAGCGCGTCTGCGCTGACGGGGCGAGGGTGCGGTTTGCAACCGACGTCGTGAGCTATGCCGACGAGGCACTTTCCCGCTTCCTGGCCCATGGCGGCTTCGACTGGCAGGCGCGGCGGGCCGATGACTGGCGGGTGCCGCCGATCGACCATCTCACGACGCGCTACGAGGAAAAGCGGCTCGGCGACTGCGCGCCGGTGTTCTTTGATTTCCGCGTCAGCCACACCGCCTCCGCACCGGACTGAGGGCGGGCGGGCCGGACCGTGTCTTTCGGGCATCCGGGCCCCGTCTTTTCCCGTCGCGGAATGCCTTTTTCGGTGCACAGAAAGCCGGGGCGGGATTGACGGCATGTCGATTGCAATGCGAACTCGAACGGTTAGCGAAACGTTAACGCGGGCGGAGGGGCGGCATGTCGTACAATCAGGAAATGCCCGATCCGCTCGAGGAAGACGACGTCTGGCGCGCGCGGCGCGGCCGGCATATCTGGCTGGCGGGGCTCGTCGCCTCCGGATTTCTTGGCGCACTCACGGCCTTTGGCGAGACGCGGATGGATGGCGGCCTGTCGGAAGCGTTCTTGGTTGCGCTCGACCCAAGCGGCGCGGCCTTCGAAAGCACCCGCTGATCGCCCGCGGGGTTTTGCGTACAGGAATCGGCTACACTTCATATATGCGTGCGATTGAGGCGGCGGGTCGGTCCTACGGATTCGCTTGACGCGCAAGCGGCCTTGAGTCATTTTTTCAGCTCGATCACGGTCGGTCTGAAAGAAGTCCAAGACCCGTCTGACCGACGGTGCTGTGTTTCCTCGCCTTCCGCGTTCGTCACCGAGCGCCCGGCGTCAGTGGGCCCTTTGGTGTCCAGCATTGACGAAGACGAGGAGGGCCTCGATGGCCACCGGAAAAGTGAAATGGTTCAACTCGACCAAAGGGTACGGGTTTATCGCGCCGGATGATGGCGGGCAGGACATTTTCGTCCACATCTCGGCCGTGCAGAAGTCCGGCCTTGCGGAACTCGCCGACGGTCAGCCTGTGGCCTACGAGTTGTTCACGGACACGCGGCGCGGCAAGACCTCCGCCGTGGATCTGCGCCTGCTCTGAGCCTCGCTGCGCCTCAAGGGGGACCAGAGTCTGCGTCTCTTCCCCCAACCATACGGCCCGCTCGCACGCGCGAGAATGACGACTGTTTTCTGAATTCCGGAAGCCGGGTCAGCCCGCCAGCGGGAGGGCCATTTCTCCTTCGCCGCCCTGCGGCCTGACCGCAACAAAGCGGGACAGCAGGCCATTGCCGCGAGTGCCAGGCGAGGGGGAGCCAAGCGAGCGCGCCGATCTCGCCGATCAGTCTCCGTGCCAACGGGCGACGCGCGCGCCAACGGAAATGCGCGTCGATGTCCTTCCACGGCCTGCGTCTTGACGTCGGCAACACGGCGGCGCATACTAAGAGCTAGTCGAAGACATATCGGCGGCGGTCCTGGCAACGGGGCCGCCGCTTTCATTTACCGGGCGTCTCCCATTGGACATGATCGCACAATCAGAAACCGAACGTCGCATCCGCAGCCTCATCGAGGCTGAAGCGGAGGGGATGGGGCTGGCACTTGTGCGCATCCGCATGTCGGGCGGCCAGCGTCCTGTGCTGCAGATCATGATCGAGCGGGCCGGCGGTGCGCCGCCCAATGTCGAGGATTGCGCCCGCTATTCGCGCCGGATATCGGCAATGTTCGAGGAGCTGGACCCGATCAGCGACGCCTATGTGCTGGAAGTTTCGACGCCGGGCATTGACCGCCCGCTGACCCGTCCGGGTGATTTTGCCCGCTGGGAAGGGCATCTGGCCAAAATCGAACTGCGCTATCCGCTGGAGGGGCGCAGGCGCTTCCAGGGTGTGATTGCGGGCGAGGACGGCGGCGCCGTGCGGCTTGAGCTTGAGGATGGCGAGAGCGAGATGGAAGTGCGGTTTGACGAGCTGTCCAAGGCGGTGCTCGTTCTGACCGATGAATTGATCGAGGCGGCGCGTCTGGCCGGCAATCTGCCCCCGCAGCCTGATGATGACGGCGCGCTTGACGGCTTCGAGGTCGAAACGATCGACGATGACGCGCAGGACGAAGATGAGGCCGATGCGTCGGCCGACAGACATTAATTCCAGTCACGGCCGCAGCGTCGGCCCTGCATCAAGGAGAGTGCGATGAGCAATATCGGCGTTTCCGCCAACCGCCTCGAAATCCTGCAGATCGCCAATGCGGTCGCGGCCGAGAAGGGCATCGACCGGATGGTCGTCATCGAGGCCATGCAGGACGCCATCCAGAAGGCGGCCCGTGCGCGCTACGGTCAGGAACACGACATCCGCGCTCACATTGATCCGAAATCCGGCGAGCAGACCATCTGGCGCGTTCAGACCGTCGTCGAGGACGAACTGCTTGAGGATGAAGCGCAGCAGATGCGTCTCAGCGAGGCCCGCAAGGCCGATCCGGCCATCGAGATCGGCGGGGAGGTCCGCGAGGAATTGCCGCCCTTCGATTTCGGGCGTGTCGCGGCGCAGACCGCCAAGCAAGTCATCATGCAGAAGGTGCGCGATGCCGAGCGCGACCGCCAATATGAGGAATACAGAGACCGCGTCGGAGAGGTCGTTTCCGGCCTCGTGAAGCGGGTCGAATATGGTCACATCATCATTGATCTTGGCCGCGCCGAGGGGATTATCCGTCGCAACGACGCCATCCCGCGCGAGAACTTCAACACGGGCGACCGCGTCCGCGCCTATCTCTACAAGGTCAGCCGCGAGACCAAAGGGCCGCAAATCTTCCTGTCGCGCGCCCATCCCGAATTCATGGTGCGCCTGTTCGCGCAGGAAGTGCCGGAAGTTTATGACGGCGTGATCGAGATCCGGGCCTGCGCGCGCGATGCTGGTTCGCGGGCCAAGATTGCGGTGCTGTCGAACGACAATTCCATTGATCCGGTCGGCGCCTGCGTCGGTATGCGCGGCGCGCGGGTTCAGGCGGTCGTATCGGAACTTTCGGGCGAGAAAATCGACATCATCCCGTGGTCGCAGGACGCCGCCACTTTCATTGTCAACGCGCTGCAGCCGGCCGAGGTGTCGAAAGTCGTGCTGGACGATGAAGAGCGCCGCGTCGAAGTGGTGGTCGCAGACGATCAGTTCCCACTCGCCATCGGTCGTCGCGGCCAGAATGTCCGCCTCGCCTCCCAGCTCACCGCCTGGCAGATCGACCTGATGACGGAAAGCCAGGATTCAGAGCGCTTCCAGCGCGAATTCACCGAGCGCACGCAGCTGTTCATGAAGGCGCTGGACGCCGACGAGACGCTGGCGCAGCTGCTGGCGTCGGAAGGCTTTGAATCGGTCGAGGAGATTGCATTCGTGGAGCGCGACGACCTTGCGGTCATCGAGGGCTTTGACGATGAGATCGCCGAGGAGCTTCAGTCGCGGGCACAGGAATATCTGGAGCGCCTCACCGCCGAACAGGATGAAAAGCGTCGCCAGCTGGGTGTCACCGATGAAGTGATGGAGATTGAGGGCATGACGCCGTCGCTCGCCGTGCTGTTCGGGGAGAATGAGATCTGCACGCTGGATGACGTTGCGGGCCTTGTGCCCGATGACCTCACCGGCTGGCGCGAACAGGGCCGGGACGGCAAGACGGTCTTCCAGGCCGGCCTCCTGCCGACAGGAGAGATGAACCGCGACGACGCCGAACTGCTGGTCATGCGCGCGCGTGTTGCGGCCGGCTGGATCGAAGCGGAGGCGCTCGACGAGATCGAGAACCGGCTTGCGGCCGAAACGGTCGGCGACGAACTGGAATTGTCCGACGAGGAGAGGGCGCTGCTGGCGCTCGGCGAGTTCGACGATTTCGACGGCTTGGACAGTGAACCTGCGGAGGGCGAAAATGACGCCCGACCCGAAGAATGAGTCCCGCGACGAAGACCTGACCGGGGACGCCGCCGAGGCTGCGTCCGCCGATGCGGAGGACGGCCCCCACGCGGGTGGCCCTCATACGGGCGGCAAGCCCGACGC